>JALTMS010000450.1 GCA_027001345.1 Acidobacteriota bacterium
ATCGGAGAGGAACTCCCGCAGGAAGGTGGCGACCGCCTCGGTGGTGGGGGCGGTGGGGGTACCCAGGTTGGCCAGCAGCACCAGAGGCACCGGCTCGCTGCCCCGGATGTTGGTCATGGTCCTGGCCTGGATCATGCACGAACGCTTCGGTTGAAACGCCGCAACTGGCGGCTGGCCGGGCTCCTCGAGCCCTCTGGCCCGTGCTCGGCGCTCGATGGCCTGCGTGCGGGCCATCGAGCAGCCATTCGCAACGTTTCACCGCGAAGCTTCATGCATCAACCGGGCTGGGTTCCGGGCCAGGCGGCGAAGATTTCAGCCGTTGCGGAGGCCAGTCGCTCGAAGTGCTCGTCCCGGTGAGCCAGCGAGAGGAAGCCCACCTCGTAGGCCGAAGGCGCGATCATGATGCCGCGCTCGAGGAGTCCGGTGAACAAAGGCCTGAAGAGGTCGGCTGCCCGCTCCGGAATCGCCTCGGCGCTGCGAGGGGCACTTTCGGCTCCCAGGGCGAGCCAGAAGATCGAACCCAGGCGCACGAGCGTGATCGGAAACGGGGCCTCGGCGAGGGCCGGTCCCAGACGCGCGTCGAGCTGGCGGCCGGTCTCTTCGAGCTGCCGCCAGCCGTTGCTCGCGGCCATCAGGTCGAGGGCGGCGAGCCCTGCGCTCATCGCCAGGGGATTGCCCGACAGGGTCCCGGCCTGGTAGACCGGGCCGTCGGGGGCCAGGTGCCGCATCAGGCGCCGAGGGCCGGCGAAGGCGCCGACCGGCAGGCCGCCGCCGATCACCTTGCCGAAGGTCACCAGGTCGGGCGTTACACCGCTGCGCTGAGCGACGCCGCCGGGTGCGACCCGGAAGCCGGTGATCACCTCGTCGAAGATCAACAGAGCCCCGTGGCGAGAGGTCAGCTCCCGCAGCCCCTCCAGGTAGCCCGGCGCGGGAACCAGGAGGCCGTTGTTGGCGGGCACCGGCTCGAGGATCACTGCCGCGATGGACTGGCCTTCCTTTTCGAACAGCTCCTGCACCGCTTGCAGGTCGTCGAGGGGCAGTACGCGGGTCAGTTCGGCAAAGGCCCGGGGTACGCCGGCCGAAGCCGGCTCGCCGAAAGTCACCAGGCCCGAGCCGGCGGCCACCAGCAGATGATCGGCGTGCCCGTGGTAGCAGCCGGAGAACTTGACGATCAGGTCGCGTCCCGTCGCGCCGCGGGCCAGGCGGATCGCGCTCATCGTCGCCTCGGTGCCCGAAGAGACGAAGCGCACCTGCTCGATGCCCGGATAGAATTCGACCACCCGCTCGGCGAGTTCCACCTCGGCCAGGCAGGGTGCACCGAAGGAAGAGCCCCGTCGCGCAGCCTGGCAGACTGCCTCGACTACCTCTTCCGGGGCATGGCCGCCGATCAGCGGGCCCCAGGAACCGACGAAATCGAGGTAGCGACGGCCCTCGGCATCGATCACTTCGGCGCCCTCGCCGCGGGCGATGATTCGGGGGGTGCCGCCGACGGCGCGGTAGGCGCGCACCGGGGAGGACACGCCGCCGGGCAGCACGCGGCAGGCCCGCTCGAAGAATTCGGCGTTGCTGGTCTTCGCGCTCAAAGCCAGCCCTCCTCGAGCGCCTGGCGGGCGTGGTAGGTGATCAGTAGATCGGCTCCGGCCCGGCTCATGGCCAGCAGGTTTTCTCGAACAATGCGACCCTCGTCGAGCCAGCCCCGCTCGGCGGCGGCCTTGACGGCGGAATACTCACCGGAGACGTTGTAGGCCGCCAGGGGCAGGAGCGTGGCCTGCTTGACCGCGCGAATCACATCGAGGTAGGCCAGAGCCGGCTTGACCATCAGCATGTCGGCGCCTTCCTCCACGTCGAGCAGGGCCTCCCGCACCGCCTCCTGCACATTGGCCACGTCCATCTGGTAGCCCTGGCGGTCGCCCTTGCCGGGGGCCGAGTCGGCGGCGTCGCGGAAGGGGCCGTAGTAGGCCGAGGCGTACTTCACCGAGTAGGAGAGGATCGCCGTCGTCTCGCAGCCCGCCGCGTCGAGGGCGTCTCGCAGGGCAGCGACCCGCCCGTCCATCATGTCGGAGGGCGCCACCACGTCCGCCCCCGCCTGGGCGTGGGCCACGGCCATCGCCGCGAGCTGGGCCAGGGAGGGGTCGTTGAGCACCTCGCCGTGCTCGTCGAGGAAGCCGCAGTGGCCGTGGTCGGTGTAGGCGCACAGGCAGACGTCGGTGATCACCAGCAGGTCGTCGCCGAAGTGTTTCTTGATCTCCTGCACGGCCCGCGGGACCGCTCCCTCGGCGTGGGAAGAAGCCGTACCGTGGGGGTCCTTTTCGCCCTCCGCCGCCAGGCCGAAGATCAGCACGTTGCGCACCCCCAGCTCGGCGTCCGCTTCGATGCGGCGCAGCAGTTCCGTGCGCCCCATGCGCTCGATGCCCGGCATCGAGGCGATGGGCTCCCGACCCTCGTCGGTGGGCAGCACGAAGTGGGGCATGATGAGCTGGGAGGGATGAAGCCTCGTTTCCCGCACCATGGCGCGCATCAGGGCGCCGTGGCGCAGGCGGCGAGGACGAACTCTTCCGGGAACGGTTGCATCGACGGGATTCATGGCCAGACCTCCACGGGGCGCAGGGGTCGATGGTGACCGCAAGCCCGCCGAGGAGCAAGTGCCGGGAGGATGGGTGGAGAAAAAACTCAGGGCCGCTGCGAGTCGAATCGGACTCTCTTCCCGTGCCAGCTCCCATGGTTTCGGAAAGCCGCGGCCGCGGCGAGCTTCGCAAGGGCTCACCCGCATCCTGGCCAGGCCGTGACTCCTTTCCAGGCTAACTTGATCTGCTTGCAAATCTAATCGACTGAGCAGGTGATCTGGCGCTGACAAAAGAGGAGGGTGAGATCGCTCACCCCCCCGTGCACCCCGCAGCGTGCTGCTATTGCTGGTACAGCAGCGGGTAGAACTCGCCGAAATCCGAGTCGTCGGCCTGGTAGACCTCGAAGGTGATGGTATTGACGCCGGGGACGAGAGTCACCGCCTTCAGAATCGTTCGTGTGCTTCCCGCCCAGACGTCGTCACCGACTACGGTCACTCCGTTGACCTCGACGCTACCCGCAACGCGGGCGAGAAGATGGGGCATCGAGCCCCGGTAGGCGCCGAGGCCGTTGGCGATCTGGAGTTGCCATGTCCCTTCGGATCCTGCGGGGACGTAGACCTCGAAGCTGTAGACCTCCGGGGATCCGAATGAGCCGGTGGTGTAGATCGGTGAACCGTCGTTCAGGCGATGAGTGTTCTGGTAGATCGAGCCAGCACAGGCTAGAAGCTCGCCGACGGCGCCCGCCAGACAGGCCCTGAGCTGGGCCATGCGGACTTCCTTCTTCGCTGGGCGATCCCGGGGATCGTTGTTCCCCGGGGGGCCGTACCGACCCCCGCAGTCGTCGATGTTGCTGGAAGAATTGGCCCAGCAACAGTCGATGTCCTTGCATGTGCTTGCATGGCTGTAGAAGAGCAAGCCGAAGGCCAGGAGCGCAAGCACAGCGACATACTTTCGCATGTGAATCTCCTTTGCTCGTATTCAAATCGCGTCAGACAACACCCCGGAATGCACGTTACGAAAATACCCCCCCCCCCGCTGTTGTCAATGC
>JALTMS010000451.1:0-332 GCA_027001345.1 Acidobacteriota bacterium
GCTTCCACGTCGGCGGGCGTGACCGGGCGGTCGAGCATCTGTGTATCGGTGCGCACGGCGTAGAGCAGGGCCGTGGCCAGCCGTTCGTTGACCCGCACGCCCTCGCAACGCAAGTACTCGACGAGAATCGACGCCGTCGCCCCGTAGGAGTTGCGCACATCCTTGAAGCGGGCCTCATAGCTGGTCTGCACCGGGTGGTGATCGATCACCACGTCCACCTGGGGCAGCGGATAGCGCAGATGGGGCGGCTGCGTGTCGAGCATCACGATGCGATCGTAGTGCTCGAGATCCTCAGCCGTGATCAACAGCGGCTCGAGGTCGAGCACCTTGCA
>JALTMS010000451.1:342-3586 GCA_027001345.1 Acidobacteriota bacterium
GAACGAACCCATCGGCATGCTGACCCGGTTGCGACCGAGCAGGGTGCGCAGGGCCAGGGCGCAGGCCAGACCATCGGGATCCGGATCGTCCTGTAGCAGCACCAGCACGTTCTTCGCGTCCTCCAGGGTTTCCCGCAGCCGCTGCACCTTGATCTTCGAGCGCGAAAGACGGATGTCCGAACGCAGGGTCGTGGCAAAACGCTCGCCGACGGGAATGAAATGGGCCCACGGGTAGTCGGCGGGATCCACCGGGAGTTGATCAACCGGTCCCAGCGCCAGCACCAGCACGGGGGTATCTCCCCGCTCGCGGCATACGGCCTCGAGCACGGTGCGGAAGCGGCGACGATCCTTGAGCGAGATCAGCAGCAGATCGGCGGGCAACAGAGTGCGGTACAGCGCCCGATCCCGGAAGCGGCCGCGTACGACCTGGCAGCCATCGCGCTTGAGTGCCCGCTCGAGAGCCACGGCCTCGACCGCGAAGGCTGTCTCCTCGCTGCGAGCACCGAGGGACTCCCGCAGCAGGTCGGCATGGGAGCGGCTTTGGCAGATGATGGCATAGCGCATGGTCTAGCCCTCTGCCGGGCCTGCCGCCCGGCCACTGGCCCGCCAGGTGAGCCAGCCCACCACCACCACAGCGCCGGCCAGGTCTGCCAGGGCGTCGAGGGCCGATGCCGTGCGCCCAGGGACGAAGGCCTGGTGGATCTCGTCCAGCACACCCCAGGCAGTGGTCACGCAGATCGCCAGCAGCGCCTGACTCGCAAGCCCGCCCTCCCAGCCATCGAGCGCCCGCATCCACAGACCGGCCAGCAGACCGAAGACCAGCGCGTGGATGATCTTGTCCGACCCCCCGGTGGCTCCCACCGGCAGACTCATCTGGGAGAGTGCGAAGATCGCCGCCATCAGCAGTAGGGCCGGCAGGGCCCGGCGGAGCCTCTCCCGCCTCACGGTGCGCATCCCACTGAAACGCGATTCATCGAAGAAGCTAGCTGAAGGGAAACATCAGCAGGGAGACGAGGATGCCGCCGCCACCGAGTGCCGCCCAGAGAATCAGCCCGTAGCGCAGCCTCCGCCCCCGCCGTGCGGCAATCAGGGCGAAGAAGGCGCTGAGCAGTCCCGAAAAAAGGAGCATGTGGGCCACGTGAAACACGGGTTCAGATTACTCCTTTCTGCCGATACCGATGTCCCAGGCGTCGAAGATCAACAGGATGTTCATCAAGCCGGCGGCCAACAGATAGGACGAGCCGTAAAGGCTCCACCGGCGCATCGACCGCTGTCGCCGCTGCTCGAGAGCCGGCGGCAAATGCGTGTTTCCCGGCCGCGGGTTGCGGTAGACCAGCTCGCCGTAAATCACCTTGCGCGTCATCGGCTCGACGGGTCCGAGAGCCAGGTCGGCCAGCACCTGTAGCTTGGTCAGCACCGGCGCCCGAAGATCATCGACCACCGCCAGGTTGCCGTCGCAGGCCAGGCCCATACCGAAGGCCGCGCCAATCAGCGCAAAGAAGGCCACTGCCCGCAAACGCCGGCCCAGGTACCAGTGGCCGAGACCCGGCAGCAGCCAGGTCAGCGCCCCGGCCAGCAGACCCCGCCCGATGGCTCCGGCTTCCAGCGGCGGGGGCTTGGGCGACGGATCGGAAGACTTTCTTGTCGCTTCCTGGCTCATCGGGATGGAGAGGCGGGCTCCGTCAGGAGCCAGCGCTCTCCTCCTCGGGCTCCACTTCCACCGCGAGGGTAACCTTGGTCTCGCGGAAGACGTGGATCTGCACATGATGGGTGCCGATGCGTCGGATCGGCTCTTCGAGTCGCACGTGGCGTCGATCCACCTCGATCCCACAGCCGGCGAGTTCTTCAGCCACGTCCACGTTGGTCACCGAGCCGTAGAGCGAACCCGACTCGCCGGCCTTGCGGCGGAAGCGAATCACCTGCAGATCGCTGATCTTCGCCGCGATCTGCTCGGCCTGCTCGGCCTCCCGCGCCTCGCGCGCGGCCTTGGCACGCGACTCGGTCTCCACCTGCCGGCGAACACCTTCGGTCAGTCGATAAGCGAGCTGCTGGGGAATCAGGAAGTTGCGGGCGAAACCATCGGCCACCCGCACCACGTCCCCCCGCTGCCCGAGGTCCTTGACGTTCTCACGAAGTATGACTTCCATCGCCTCGATCCCCTTCAGTCTGCCGTGTAGGGCAGAAGGGCCAGGTAGCGGGCTCTCTTGATCGCCGTGGAGAGCTGGCGCTGGTGCTTGGCGCAAGTCCCGGAAACCCGACGCGGCAGGATCTTGCCCCGCTCGGGGATGTAGTTCTGCAGGGTCCGCAGATCCTTGTAGTCGATGGAATCGACCTTGGCCTCACAGAACTTGCAGTACTTCTGCCGGCGGAAGAGAAAGCGTCGGCCCCGGCGTCGCGGCGTGCTCATTGATCTTCCTCCTCAGTGGTCGCTTCGGATGCGGCGGGCGCAGCCGACTCGCCGGTCTCGGTCGGCGCCTCGGTGCTCACGGGAGTCTCCTCTTCCGCAACCGGAGTCGTCACCGTCTCGGAGGCCGCATCGGCAGCCTGCCCATCGGCCGGCGGCGAGGTCGCCACCGGCGCTGCGGCCTCCGCCCGGGCCTGGGCGGCCCGCTCGGCGGCACGGCGCAGATGCTCGCGCCGGGCCTCCACCAGGGCCTGCTTTTCTTCCTCGGTCGGCGGCTGCTGGTCATCGGCCCGCACGGTGAAGAAGCGCAGCCAGTGGTCGGAAAGCTTGATCCGGCGCACCATCTCCCGCTCGAGTTCCGGCGGAGCGTCGAACAGCAGTACCGTGTAGTTACCTTCCTGCTGCTTGCGGATCGGATAGGCCAACTTCCGCCGCCCCCAGCGGTCCACCTTGTGAACCACGCCCTGACCTTCGCTGATCATCGTCTCGAAGCCGGTGATCAGACGGTCGTGGGCATCTTCGGGGATGGTCGGGTCGGCCACGAGGACCATCTCGTAGCGTCGCATGCTTGTCCCTCCCGGACTGTTGGCTCCGGCGCCTGCCGGAGCGAGGGTTGTCGGTGCCGCCCGCCCGGCGGCAGGCCGAGCGGAGCAGCGCATGGTAGCACTGCCCCCCCGACCCCGCCAGAGCCTTCGCCCGCTGTTCGACTACAGGGCGGCCGTGATCTCAAGGCTAGAGCAAGGGCGCGATGACCAGTGCCACCACACTCATCAGCTTGATCAGGATGTTCAGCGACGGCCCGGCGGTATCCTTGAACGGATCGCCCACCGTATCGCCGAT
>JALTMS010000452.1 GCA_027001345.1 Acidobacteriota bacterium
CCACTGTCCCTTGTGGTCCCTCATCGTGGAAGCATTGCCGCTGGTGTCGGTGACCGTGAACTGGCAGAAGTGCTGGCACGAGGAGAGATCGCTCGTCGCACCTGTCGGGCATTCGGAACCATCCGCATTCCAGCCTAGTGCACCACGAATGACGGGTCTTTTCTCATCGTCATCCTCGACTTCCAGCCGTAACCAGACTTTCGTCTCCGTAGAATCACCCAAGGCAGGCATCGCGGTGCAGCTCGTTCCTCCGGCCGTATTGCCCTGGGAACCAATTGTCCAGCGCCCCATCTCGAACCAGGAGAAGCCCGTCCCGGAATCTGTCTTGCAGACCCAGGTAGGTGGCATTGACGATGGACAACCGGTACCGTTCAGGATCAGGTCGGGTTCGTCACCGGCACTCTGGAGGTTTCGCGCGAACTTGACGAAGTAGAAATGGATCGCGCTTCCGCCCGAGAAGCGGCGGCCGCGCAGATCGATGTTGTAACTACTCGTCACCTGATCAGTTGCCATCTCGATCTCGACGAACGAGTGCTCGTTCTGTGCGGGTGTCTCATGCTCGACGAGCGAGTCCGGCGGCAGGACCGCGTAGCCGCCCTGCGCTACAAAGGCGCCGTTTAGAAGCGGGGCCGACGCGCCCCAGTCGTCGTGCCAGATCTCGTCCGGTCCGAGACCGTCTCCACGGGGCGCGCTGGGGTCCGTTGGAGAGCGCTTCGGTCGCGTGGCTGGACGTGTAAACGTATCCTCCAGCTCCTCAGAGAAGGCACGACTGCCAGGGAGTTGTGGAATCGCAGGAGAGGAAGTCCCCGCCCCAAAAGCCCCTGCCATGATCCGCGCACTGCAGGGTGGGAGAGGATCTCCGGACGGACACTCCGAAAGACAAGTTACAGTCGGTGTTTCCGGAGATGCGGGACCGCAGCTGTGGGCCACTTGCACGCGGTGAAGCCGGCCCGGCACGAGGCCCGCGGCGCCGTAGACGGCGTAGACCTCGCCCCCAACCTCGACCTCGTTCTGTACCGAATCCTCTGATACCTGTGTCGACAGACTCTGCCAGCTGCCAGGATCGTCAGGGTCAGCCAGATACTCGACCGTCCACTGTACGCTGCGTGGGCAGATCCCCGCGGGAACCCGGGCGCGGACCGTCATTTCTTGGGCTCCAACCGGGTATCTGTCGTCAAGCTCAGGAGGGTCCGGCACGATACAAGGTGGGGCGGGAGCCGGCGGACATATGTCCTCCCATCCCGGAGGTACTGGATCAGGCCGCAGTACTTCTGCCACAGTGAGTACGTACAGGTCGGGCTCGCGGAAACAGCCCGGATCGGGGCAGGTCACCGGCCCACAAAGCGTCTGAGCCACGCAGGGAGCGGAACCGGCAACGGAGAGAAGCATGAGTGCTAAGCCATAGAGAGAGAGAGAGAGTTACAGCTTTGCGCCGCCCACGTGGCACCGGGATGGGTTGTCCTTGACATTCGCGCACCTCTTTTCTCAAGAAGAATACGTCGCCCCTGAGATGTACGCCGGATGGTATGGGAGCGCAAGCAGGCCGTAACTGAACCGGGGGAAAGGGGGGCAGGTGATGTCGGCGCATAGAAACCGATGCGACGGCTGCATCGCACCACCAAAACAGAGCCATCGGGAATCTCGCCCGGATGTGCCAGCCAGCGACGGATCCTGGCCGTGCTGGGCGAGAGCGCGGAATCGTTGACAGGAGCCACGCCAAGAGCGCGTCCGTCTGGACTGAGCCGACCACACGCCGCCGAATCGTGATCCTGCGCCGTCGGACGCTTCCCCTGCGGGGCCCCGCCACTCGAGAGCGCGAATAGAAGCCTGGCACCTCCAGATTCTCCGAACAGGCCGATGACGAACGGAAACAGGGCACGCGTTGACAACCAGGCTGCTTCTGCTGGCTCCAGAGCCGAGCCCCCTCGATCTCTCGCCGCGCGCTCGTCTCGACACCCTCCAGTCCGCGTCGATCAACCGCCAGCGCGCTGCCGATCACCTGCTTGGGCGCCGTGCCTGGCGGCCCATCCACAGGTAGGTGCGGAGAGCCGGAATCCCTCCCGGCTTCAGGGCCGGACGATGACCGTTGTCGAGTCGATCCCCACGTTGCCCGAGGCCGGGTCCCAGGCCGTGACCTGGAACTCGTAGATGCCGGGCTGGCTCGCCTCGTAACTGGCGCCGAAGTGGCTGTGGGTGCCCTGGTAGCTCATCGGCACCGTGGCGAGGGGCTCGCCGTTGCGGAGCACCCGCATCTCGATCTCGTAGCCCTGGCTGTCCCACAGGCCCTCAGGGCTCAGAGGGCAGCCGCACATCATCGTCACGTTGGCCGTCACTTCGATCGTCTGCGGCGTGCCCTCGAGCATCAGGTGAGCTGCGGGCCCCATCACGTCCACCACGAAACCTCGCAGCACAAGCAGGAAACCGTCGCCGCCGGTGATGTCGTGTCCCGGGAGGACCCACTGGGTGGCCGAGGCCGTCATCTCCGCCTGGCGTTGAGCCAACGGCCCACGAGCCTCGATCCGCAACAGGCGAGGCCGCTCGAGGTCCAGCTCAGCGGTGAAGGAGGCGGCGCTGTCGTCGGCCACCGGGCTCCAGTGCCGATGCCCCTCGAAGGTCATGATCTTCTCGGTGTTGCCGGTCCCACCACGGGTGATCCCCGTGGCCAGCACCTCGCCGGTTTCGGCGTCGCTGATGGTGATCCGGGCGCCACCCATGGTGGTGCCGATGAACTTGGCCTGGTAGGAGAGCACCCGCACGGTGAGCGTGGTCGGCTCGGCCACGGCCGTGGGAACGAGAATCACCAGGATTGTCAGCAGAGCCGGCAGCAAGAGTCTTTTCATCGTGTCGTTTCCTCGGAAAGGGTCGGGGAGGAGGGGGCCGGCACCTGCTCGAGGTGCCGCCCCTGCTGATCGAGCAGGGCGACGAGGCCCTCGCAGCCGGCCAGGTGGAGAGCGCCGACCGCGACGAAGAGTCTTCGATCCGGTTCGGTGCGTAGGCGGTCGAGAATCCGTTCGACCATCCGGTGATTGCGCTTGTCGAGCACTTCCTCACGGAAGATGCGGCCCACGGGGTCACCGGTCGGCGCCTGCTCCTCGAGCACCCGCGCGAGGGCTTCGAGTTTACCGCTGCGCCAGGCCCGAACCAGTGGCTCGGCAGCCCGATAGCCCCCCTCGCGGGCCCGTCGTAGCTCGTCGAGGGCCTGGTTCAGTAGCCAGTTCTGGCCCTCGGGGCCCAGGGCTTCCATGGCAGCGATCTGTTCATCGATGGTTTCGAGACCTGCAGTCTGCTTGCCCAGGCGGCCGGCAAGGCTCCAGATTCGCATGTCCACCGGCAAGGCTCCCGCCGGGAGAGACTCGTCGAGCATGGCGAGCTGTCCGGCCAGGGCCCATGGGCGCAGGCGAGAGAAGGCTCCGAGCCGGAGTCCGCGCGCCGCCAACTCGGTCTCGAGGCGCGCGAGTAGCTCGCCGGGGAGGTTATCGGTCAGCGATCGGCCCTCCGGAAGCAGACTCGCTCGGTAGGCCCTCATCTGGGCCACCGGGTCGAGGGGAATCTCGGTCAGCACCACATCGGC
>JALTMS010000453.1 GCA_027001345.1 Acidobacteriota bacterium
AGCCGCTGGCACCGGCCCCCCCGGGACGGACGCGCACGCCGCGGCCGACACCGCACCCTCTCTCGCAGGGCCGGCACCGGACAGGGGTATCGATTTCGGGGGAGCGCTGGGTGGTGCAGCGATGCCGGCACCGGGAAGAGCGCCGGGGGGAGGGGGTATCGGGCGGTCGTCGCATGCCGGATCGGGATCCCCCGCCACGACCCGCCGACCCTCGAATTCCACCTCGCCGGCGCCAGCAGCGAAAAAGCCGCAGAGCCTGCCGTAGAGGCTGATCCAGAAACTCATCATCGCCCCGACGAGCAGGACGACCGGCAGAATCGATGACATCGGGCTGGTCGTCACGATGCCCAGAATCACGGGCGCGGCCAGAAGATAGAGCACCAGTGGCGCGCCGACGTAGAGGCTGCAGAGAACGAAGAGATCGCCCATCCGGCCGGAGAACAGCCGGGACCAGTGATCCCGGTCCACCAGGTCGCCGAGCCGCTCGGCCGCCACCGCGGCTACCAGCAACGCGGGCTGCACGAACACTCCCGCCACCGCGTAGAGCAGAGCGAACACCGGTACCCGTGGCAAACCCATCGCGGACGGTGCGGAGGTGTCGCTGATCGCCTTGGAAGCCGCCGCGAGCAGAAAAAAGGGCACGATCCACGCCACCGCGAGCAGGGCGAAGCGCCCCGCGACCCGCAGCACCTCGCTCCACTCCCCCCCGGCGGAGGAAAGCACCGAACCGTCCCACTGCCCGTGCATCCCGTTGAGGGCGAAACGCGAAAGGGCGATGCAGACCAGAGCCGAGACGGCCAGGGGCGGAAACCACCGCAGCGAGGCCCCCACACCGGCGAGCGTGACGAGGGCACACAGGCCGCCGAAAACGAGCGTCGTCAACAGTGTGGCGAAGGAAAGAGATTCACCGAGTACCCGCCCTGCGGCACCACCGAAAGTACTGACCCTGTTGTGTTCCATCGATCCGGGCTCCGCGCCGCGAAGCCCCCCGCCAGAGGTCTCCCCCCTTTGTATCGGCTTGTGCTCGCGATTCTTGAGCGCGTCTCGCTCATCGGCCCTTCTGCCGAAGAGCCGAGAGATTTCCCGGAGTGGGGCAGGGTCAGCGACCCGAGAACCGGGGAGGGCGCTTGTCCGCGAAGGCCCGGAGAGCCTCCCGGCGATCCTCGGTGGGCAGCACCCTCTCGTAGGACGCCTGCTCGACGGCCAGACCGGACTCGAGGCTTCCTGCCGCGAGTCCCTGATCGATCGCGATCTTGGCCGCCCGCAGGGCGAGCGGTCCACAGCCGGCCATCTTGCGAGCCTGCTCGACCGCCATCGCCGCGAGCTGATCGTCATCGACGACCCAGTCCACGATGCGGTCCGCCAGCGCCTCGGTCGCGCTGCCCACATGAGCCGAGAGGATCCACTTCTTCGCCACCGAAACGCCTGCGATACGCGCCAGGCGCTGAGTACCACCCGCTCCGGGAATGATCGCCAGAGAGCACTCCGGCAGGCCCAGCCGAGCCGATCGAGCCGCCATCCGCAGATCGCAGGCCAGGGCCAGCTCGAGACCACCGCCGAGGGCCGCGCCGGAAATCACCGCCAGCGTCGGCTGAGGCAGGGTGGCCACCGCATGGGTCAACGCACCGATGCCGGCGACAGTGGCCCGGACCTCGGCCTGGCTCATGCCGCGACGCTCCTTGAGATCGGCTCCTGCGCAGAAAGCCTTGCCCCGCGCGGCGATCACTACCACGCGAACATCGTCCTCCCGCCCCACTTCGGTCACCAGCCGATGCAGGCGGGCGACCAGCGTGCGGGACAGCGCGTTGACCGGGGGACGGTCGAGGGTCAGGCGAACCACACCCTCGGCGGGCACGTCCCGACCGACTCCATCACTCGTCTTGGCTGCATTGCCCATGGGAACCCTCTTGGCAGGAGAGGCAGGTTGCGGGCAGGATCTTCGCATGACCTCCCCTCGAAAACCATGGAGGGCGATGGCCCTGGCATGGATCGCCGTCGGCCTGAGCGTCTGCCTCCCAGTGCTGGCGGCCGACCGGCCCCCGGTGATCTACGACAGCGACTACGCCGGCTACGTGCCGATCGTCGATGGCATCGAACGACCGGATCTGGCGACTCGGCACGGCCGCCTGCCCTCCTCGGCGAAGACGGCTCGACGTCGCGCCAGGCGGGCCTTACGCCGGGAGGTCGATGGAGCGGAGGGCCGCGCGATTCTCTTGCCGCGGGAAGGCCTGAACGAAAAACAGCGTCTGCCGCGAAAATTTCTCCGCCAGCGAGCGGTCGTCACCGACCTGTTGGTTCTCGGCGAGCACGAACAGCCGATCGAAGGGGCCCGCGTCTACCGCTACCACGACCCGTCGTTCTATGGTGTCAGCGAGGCCCCCAACGGAGCCCGTCTCTTCGGTCAGCGGCGCTGGCTGCCCTACCCTTTTCCTGCCGCGGTCGCTCTCGAGCTGGTGCGAGATCTCGACCCCTGGTGGCGTCAGTCGGGATACACCGAAGTTCAACGCGCCTCCGGCCGCTGGTCCATGCAGCGCCACCCCTTCGGCACCGGCCTGCAGGCACTGCCCCGATTGCCCATCGAATACCTCGGACGCACCGGAGCCGGCGGCATCCTTCACTCGGTCAGCGGCGTGTTCGACATGGCCGACAGCCGTCGCTTTCCGGGGACGATCTTTCCGTCCCGCATGCGCGTCGGCTTCATCGTCGTCGCCGAGGGCTACCGGCCCGGCCTGAGCGAACTCCAGTACCTCCGGGGCGGCGTCCGGGAGCGACGCACGTTGCACCTGCTGCGCAACCGCGATCACGCCCTGCTCGCCTCGCCTCGCCTGCGCGTCGCCGCGCTGCTGGCCGACGGCCTTCCCCTGACCGACCGCAGTCCGGAAGCGATCGACAACGACCTCGATCGCCTCGTCGCTCTGCTCGAGGGCGACAGTGCCCGGCTCGACAAGAACACGCGGCCGGCGGCCCTGGCCCGCGTTCGATCCCTGCTGATCGCTCGCCTGCTGCGCCGTGCGGACGCGAAGCTCCGCGTACCCCTCGCCCGGCGGGGCCTGCAGGCCGAACCCGCGTCGCTGGCCTGGAAGCTGTTGCTGGCGCGGGAGCTGATCGTCGCCGATCGCCGGCAGGCCCACTGGAGCCAGTCGTCACCTCGACGGACACCCAGCCGTATCGAGGCCCGGCGACTGCTCGAAGAGGTCATTCGACGGCAACCACGCTGTCTGCCGGCCTTCGTCCTGCTCGACGGCATGCTGGTCGAAGACGGCGCAGGAGCCGCCACTCGGCGGGCGTGGCTCGGCCGCCTGCTCGATGTGCTTCCCTTCGATAGCTGGGGACGCTCTCGCATGGCCGCCATCGAGATCGGCGATTCCCACGTCGTCGAGGCCTTCGACCACCTGCGCTACAGTTGGATGACCCTCAGGGCGATGCGCGGTGATCGAGAACTGGCGCTGGCGCTGGCGCGCTACTACTGGCACCTGGGGCTGCCCGAGAAGTCGGGCAGCTTCATCTGGCTACACACCGGCCGCGCCCCCGAGGACCCTCTCCATCCGCTCCCCGACCCACTC
>JALTMS010000454.1 GCA_027001345.1 Acidobacteriota bacterium
GAGCAGAATCGTCCGAAGGCTCCCATCGGCGTTGAGCACGGTCAGCGAATCGTCGTCCTGATTGGCCACGTAGGCCTTGCGCCACTGCACCCGACCGAGGGTCTGCACGTCCACCGGACGAAGACCCGCCGGAAACTCGTCCACCGCACAGGTGCGGGAGTTGACGCGAAAGAGCTGATCGAGGTTCTCGTCGATCGCCAGCACGGTGTAGGTGTCCCAGCCGGGACCCGCCACCGCCACCGCCGAGGGTGCGAAGGCCAGCTCGCAGCGCCCACCGTTGAGCAGGTTCTTCAGCCGCTTCTCCCCGGGCAGGGGCGCGACCGGCATCTCCCGGTCCGGGGGGGCGTCGAGACGCAGGCGCTGCGGGAGGCTTCCACCCGAGAGGGGAGATTCCTGGCGCCGGCCCACCTGCCAGGGATCGCTCAGGTTGCGGCCCTTGGAAACCAGGGTCGTGATCTGGGCGGCAGGGGTCCCCCCTCCACCAGCAGCCCGGGTCATCGAGTACCAGATGCGTTGCTCCCACGGGCCGTCGCCGACGCCCATCTCCGTCACACCGAGGGCCGTCAGATCCTGACCGGGCTGGATTTCGAGACTTCCCTGGGCGACCAGCGGCGAAGTCCCGGTGGGAGCCACCAGTTCCTGCTGATCGAGGACCACGAACAGCGCTTCGCCATTGCCGTCGCCGTCACTGTCCACCGTCGCGGCGACGTGGAGATAAGTCACGATCACCCTGCCGGCGGCGCCGGCGAAAAAGCGCGCCGGCCGTGCCGAGGCCAGACCCGCCAGGCGGGTGGCCGGAGCGAGAAGGGGCTCGAGATCGATGGTCTGGACGACCGCGCGGGCGCGGACGTCGATCACCCGCAGGTACTGGCCCTGGGTGACGAAGGCGAAGTCGCCCGCCTGGCCGGGAACGGTGGAGAAGTCCACCGCGGAGGGGGCGGGTGCGCCCGGGTCGGCGGTGCCGTCGCCGTCGATGTCGTCGAGGGGAATGGTGGCCACCTCCGTGTCGGTGGCCGAGTCGATCACGGCGATGTCGAGGCTTCGACCGTTGACCACCCAGACCTCTTGGGCGGCGTGCACCTGCGCGCTGGCCATCAGCAATACCACGACCAGCGATCCCCACCACGACCCCCGCCGTAACGGGACTCCGGGCTTCATCACTCCACCGTGCACGGCTCCACCTCCTGCCCCGCCTTCCCCATTCGGGACTCGTCTCCCCCCCGAAGACACCCGGCGGCGCAGATTTCACGGCCGCGGGACATCGGCAGTGAATTTACTGCGATTCAGCTACTTGTGAGCCGGGATTTGTCCGGCCCCATCGCCCGGCGGAAACGAGCCGATCGGGATGTGGCCGGGGCCTGTTCCTCTGCGGCGGGGGAACCGAAGCGCGGGGTATGATGCGACCATGTTGGATCTCGACGCTGCCGTGCAGGCCCTCGAAGCCGCCCTCTCCCCCCTCGAGCCGGAGTCCCGGCCCCTCGAGCGGGCTCGGGGCTGTGTGCTGGCCGAAGCCGTGCGAGCCGACGGCGATCTCCCGGCCGCGGACATCTCCGCGATGGACGGCTACGCGCTGCGCCGGGAGGATCTGAACAGTGGCGAGCCCCTGCCCGTGGCCCAGGAGGTGCCGGCCGGGGCAGCAGCCGAGCCGCTGCCAGCGGGTGCGGCGGCCCGCATCTTCACCGGCGCGGCGTTACCCGCCGGAGCCGACACGGTGGTCCCCCAGGAACTGGCCGAGCGCCTCGACGACGGGCGGGTCCGGCTCGAGGCTCTCGAGCGCGGTGCCCATGTCCGCCGCCGGGGCGAACTCTTCGCCGCAGGCAGCGTGCTGGCCGACGTCGGCGAAGCGGTCACCGCCCAGCTCACCGCGCTGCTGGCGGCCGGGGGCGGCGCCCGGGTGCGGGTCTTCCGCCCGCCGACCGTGGCCCTGCTGGTCACCGGACGGGAGGTGGTCGATCCTGCCCGGCGGCCGGGACCGGGACAAATCCGCAACACCAACGGACCGATGTTCGCCGCCCTGGTGCGCGCGGCCGGTTGCCCGGTGGCCTGCGAGGAAAGCGTCGGCGACGAGGCGCCCGCCTTGCGCCGCGCGCTCGAGGGCTGCCTGGCACGAGCCGATGTGGTGATCACCTCCGGCGGCGTTTCGGTGGGCGACTACGACCTGGTGCCGCAGGTCGTCGCGGAGCTGGAAGGGGAGGTGATCTTCCACGGCGTGGCGATCAAGCCCGGCAAGCCGGTCCTCGCAGCCCGTTGCGGCGAACGCTGGCTGCTGGGGTTGCCGGGGAACCCGCTGGCGAGCCTGGTGGGCTGGCGATTGTTCGGCCTGCCCATGGTCCGCCGACTCGGCGGCGCGACGGATCCCTTTGGCGCACCGTTCCGTCTGCCCCTGGTCGGCGGCGCCCGCCGGGCCCGGCGACGCACCGAAGTGCGCATGGGCCGCTGGGTGCGCGGCGCCGACGGCCTGGGAGTCGAGGTCCTGGAGTGGAAGGGCTCCCACGACCTGACGGCCGCCGCCCGGGCCGAGACCCTGGTACGCATCGAAGCCGGCGACACGGTGAGCGAGGGAACGCCGGTGGCCTGCTATCCCCTCGAGGAGTGCTGGTGATGAACGATCTTTCCCACATCGACGACTCGGGGGCGGCGCGCATGGTGGACGTGGGGGACAAGAAACCCACCACCCGCCGGGCCGAAGCCGAGGCCTGGCTGGAGGTGGGTGAGAAGGTGATGGCGGCGATCCGCGACCAGACCACGCCGAAGGGCAACGTCTTCGAGACCGCGCGACTGGCGGGGATCCTGGCGGCGAAGAAAACCTCCGACCTGATTCCCCTCTGCCACGACCTGCCCCTCGATCACGTGGCGGTGGATTTCCGCTGCGAGGGAACCCGGATTCACATCCGCTCGAGCGCTGCGACGCGCTGGTCGACGGGGGTCGAGATGGAGGCCTTGACGGCGGCGGCGGTTGCCGGGCTGACACTCTACGACATGCTCAAGGCCCTTTCGAAAACGATGACGTTCGACGGTCTGCGGCTGCTCTCCAAGTCCGGAGGGCGCAGCGGAGAGTACCGTGCCGAGGAGGCACCATGAGTTCAGGGCGCAAGATTCGCGCAGCCGTGCTGACCATTTCGGACCGTTGTCACCGGGGCGAGGCGAAGGACACCGCCGGCCCGGCGGTCAGCGCCCTGCTCGAGGTGGGCCTCGATGCAGAAGTCACGCTGGCGGGGATCGTCCCCGATGAGCGCGAACAGATCACCGAGGCCCTGGTGGGCGCGGTGGAGGCCGGCTGCGAGCTGGTGCTCACCGTCGGCGGCACCGGCTGCGCGGCGCGAGACATCACGCCGGAAGCGACGCTGGAGGTGATCGAGCGGGAGGTGCCGGGCCTGGCGGAGGCGATGCGCGCGGCCTCGCGGCAGGTCACTCCCCACGCCCTGCTCTCCCGAGCGGTGTGCGGCATCCGCCACAGCAGCCTGATCGTCAACCTGCCGGGCAGCCTCAAGGCCGCCACCGAGAACCTGGAAGCGATCCGGCCGGCCCTGCCCCATGCGGTGCGCCTGCTACGCGGCGAGACGGCCCACCCAGAGAGTGATCGAGGCCGAACGGACACCGGCACCGCGGGTGCCGCGGCGGGATGAGGGCCGGCCGCATCGGGCTGTGCCGGGGTTGGTTCGCGGCGGCGCTGCTGCTGCTCGCGACGACTTCGGTCAGCGGTGGTGAGAAGCTTCCCCGGCTGCTGATGCTGGCCGGTTCGGCCTCGCGGCCCGTGCTCGAAGAAGCCCTGCCTGCCCTGCGCACCGCTCTCGGCGTGGAGATCGACCTGGACATGGGTGGCTCGGGCAGCCTGCTCTCCCGGCTGGAACTGACCCACCGCGGTGACATCTACCTCCCGGGCAGTCACGACTTTCTCGAGCGGGCCATCGAGCGGAAGCTGGTCGATGGCTCGACGCGTACCGACCTGGCGTGGCTCGCGCCGGCGCTGCTGGTGCGGCGCGGCAATCCGCGGGGCATCACGAGTCTCGAGGACCTGACGCGTTCGGGAATCCGCGTCGCGATCGGCGAACCGCGCACGGTGTGCGTCGGTCTCTACGCCCGGGAAGTGGTCGAGCGCGCCGGGCTGGCCGACCGCCTGCTGCCGCGCCTCGGGCGGGCCCGCTCCTGCGCGGCGCTGGCCAATCTGCTGGCCATGGGATCGGTGGATGCGATCATCGGCTGGCGGGTCTTCGAGGCCTGGTTCCCCTCGCGGGTCGAGGCCCTGCCCCTGCCCGCACGGCTCGCCCCTCGCCTGGCCACCGTGCCCGGAGCGGTCACGCGCTTCAGCACCCATCCGCTCCTGGCCCGCCGCGTGCTCGACTATCTGGCCGGTGACGCCGGACGACGGATCTGGCGGCGCCACGGCTACCTGACCAGCCGCCGGGAGGCGCTCGCCTGGCTCGGTGCCTCCCCCGAGGAGCCGTCGAACCGGTGAGCCAGGCACGAGCCACTCCCAGAGCCCCCCACGCCGCTCCTCCGGGCATGGCCGGGAAGCTGGCCCTGACCACCCTGGTGGTGCTCTCACTGTTTCTGCTGTCCCTGATCGTCGCCCTGGTACGCCTGGCGGCCAGCGACGCAGGGCGACCGGCAGCGTTTTCTCTCGCCTCGCTGCTGCTGACCTCCCTCGCCGCGGCCCTGGCGGCCACCGCTCTGGCTCTGGCCTTCGGCGTGCCGGCCGCGCTGTGGCTCGCTCGCCACCGTTTTCCCGGACGCACGCTGCTGACCACCTTGCTCGACCTGCCCACCATGCTCTCCCCGGTGGCAGTGGGCACTGCCCTGGTGCTCTTCCTCCGAGATCCTCCCGGCGCCTGGCTGGAGGGAGCCGGCGGCTTTCTCTTCGGCTTTCCGGGGGTGGTACTGGCCCAGTTCACGGTGATCGTCGCTCTCGTGGTGCGCTCGGCGGAAGCGGCTTTCACCGATGTGGATACCCGCCTCGAACGACTGGCCGAATTGCACGGCGCCACGCGCCGGCAGGTGCTGACCCGCATCACTCTCCCCCTGGCGCGGCCGGGCCTGCTGGCCGCGGCCGTGCTGGCCTTCGCCCGGGCTCTCGGAGAGTTCGGCGCGACGGTCACCGTGGCGGGCACCATCCCCGGCCGGACCGAGACCCTTTCCACCGGCATCTTCCTCGCCCTGGAATCGGGCGAGCTGGCCGGTGCGGCGCGTCTGTCGCTGATCCTCGTGGTGGTGGCCGGCGCGATGCTGCTGCTGCTGCGCAAGGTGGTGGGGTGGCGCCGATGAGCACGGTGCTCGAACTCGAGGCCCTCGAGGTGCGGCTCGGCGGCTTTACCCTCGGACCGATCGACCTGGCCGTCGCCCAGGGCGAGTACCTGGTACTCGTCGGCCCCTCCGGAGCGGGCAAGAGCGTGCTGCTCGAGACGATGATCGGCTGGCACACGCCGGCTCGCGGCCAGGCGCGACTCGGCGGTGTTCCGGTGCAGGCGATTCGTGCCGGAGAACGAGGGTTTTCCTACGTCCCCCAGGACATCGGACTGCTGCCCCACCTCAGCGTCCGCGAGAACCTTCTGTTTCCCCTCGACTGCCGTGGTCGGGACCCCGACCCGCAACTGCTCGAAACCCTCAGCACCACGCTCAACCTCGGCCCGCTGCTCGACCGCCGGGATCCACGCTCTCTTTCCCAGGGTGAGCGGCAGCGCGTCGCCCTCGGCAGGGCGCTGCTGACCCGGCCGCGCAAGCTCTTTCTCGACGAACCCTGCGCTGCCCTCGATCCGCACCTGCGACGGGAATTCCAGCTTCTGCTGCGGGATCTCCACAGGCAGCTCGGACAGAGCGTGGTGCACGTCACCCACGACCGGGAAGAGGCCTTCCTGCTCGGTGAGAGGATCGCCGTCATCCTCGACGGCCGACTCCGGCAGGTCGATCCCCCGGATCAGCTCTACGCCCGGCCCGCCGACCTGGCCGTCGCCCGCTTCCTTGCACCGGAAAACCTCTGGCCGGCCCGCACGGTGGAGACCAGCGCCGAAGGGGCCCGCCTCGAGCTGCGCGCCACCGGCAACCGGCTGCGGGCCGAACATCCGGTACCCACCACGGCGGGGGCCGGATGCGTGGTGGGGATTCGCCCGGAGGAAGTGATGATCCTCCACCCCGATCGGCCGCTGCGCCCCCAGGTGCAGGAGAATGTCTTCAGTGGGACGATCCGGGAGATCCTCCGGCTCGACGGCCGGGTGCAGGTCAACGTGGTGACCGCCGAGGGACTCGACGTCGTCTCGCGCTTGCCGATCTGCGCCGCCCAGGACATGGAACTCGCAGCCGGCTCCCCGGTGCGCGTCTGCCTCAAGGCCCGCTCCGTCTACACCCTCGACCCCTGATCCCCCCACCGTGGAGCGAAGAGTGTTTTCGGCTCTCCTCACATATTTCTGGGCGCGGCCGCCGGGCGAGAGCACTCAAACGCGAGTTGCGCGGGTTTGAGTGCTCTCGGTGGTGGGCTTTCTGAAGGGTTCAGGCTTACCCGGTTCATGCATGAAGCTTCCAGGTGAAACGTCGCAAATGGCGGCTGGATGGCCCGCACTTTCTTCAGTTACGGGCAAGGGGCTCCGGTTCGTGGTGTGGATCGGCTGTCGCTCCCAAGGTCTCCATCACCGAGTGGGCATGAGTTGACCGCACGAGACAAGTAGTGGTACGCGGCACCGTTTGCAGGAGTCGTGGCATCGGTCGCCATGAGATCGACATCATCCGATTCGAAGCAGACATCGGCGCCGTTGAAGTCGCTGGCGGTAAGCGAGCGAAGCAGGTCATAGGTCACGCTGTTCGCTCCGGGGTTGGCAGGCTCGCTCCATTGGATCGTCGTCGTCGCCGTTTGCTTGTCGTGCGTCAGCAGCATGTCGCGAGTCTCGGACGGTGTGGACCACACATCGGGATCGGCATCGTTGCAGTCGCCACCGGTTCCGACGTAGCCCTCCGGAGCGGTACAGGCAGAGACGACATCGTTGGAATCGCCGACGCCGTCACTGTCGTTGTCGCGATACCAATCAGTAGCGGTGCAGCTCGCGGCGCAATAGCGTCCGCCCAGTGATGTTCGACTGAGCTCTGTGCTACCGCCGAAGATCAACATCTCGCTGCCACTCCAAACGCCCGTGTGCTGGTACCGTCCTACGGGGGTCTGCTCGAGGGACATCAGTGTCCACGAGTCCGTGCCCGGATCGTAGCGACCTCCCTGGTCCGGAAAATAGATTCCCTGCTGGCCGCCCCAGACGAGCATCTCGGATCCGGTCCAGACCGCCACGTGGGAGTGCCGGCCCGGTGGCGCATCGATCACGGATATGGGCGTCCATGAATCGGTCGCCGGGTCGTAGCGGCTGCCATCGCTCAACGGGTTCTGTGTCCCCGCTTCTGAACCGCCCCAGACGATCATCTCGGTACCCGTCCAGATCGCCGAGTGTGACCCCCGGGCGCTCGGGGCGCCTACGGTGGTGACGGGCGTCCACGAGTCGGCGACCCAGTCGTAGCGAGCGCCGTCACCCAGGCCTCCTCCACCCCAGATGATGAACTCACCGTCAGCGACAACAGCGCTCGCCTTGGCGCGCGAGGATGGTGCACCCACCGTGGTCATCGGCCTCCACGAATCCGTCGCCGGGTCGTACAGGCCACCGGTCGAGTCTCCCGTGCTGCCGTCGTACACGATCATCTCGGTACCGGTCCAGCCGGCATAGTGGCGGTAACGCGGCGCGGGAGCGTTCGTCTGGTCTGCGGCGGTCCACGTGTCGGTCGTGGGATTGTAGCGACCGCCGTCGTCTTGAGCTCCCGCCAAGTAGATCAGCCCGCCCCAGACGATCATCTCGGTGCCGGTCCAGACTGCGGTGTGCAGGGTCAGTTTCTCGGTGATGCCCGAGGAGGCAGCGACAGTCCAGATATTGAGTGCGGGATCGTAGCGATAGGTCAGCAGTTTGTCTACGCCACTTCCACCGTGCACGATCATCTCGCTGCCGGTCCAGACCGCAGTGTGCTCTTTGCGGCTCGGAGGCGGATTGGAAGAATAGACGGGCGTCCACGCGCCGGAAACCGGGTCGAAACGCGATCCTTTCGACTGCTCCTCCCCTATGCCGCCGTAGAGCGTACTGCTCGTACCGCCCCAGATGATCATCTCGGAGCCGGTCCACACGGCCGAGTGGTCGACCAGCTCGTTCCCCTGGCCGTTTTCTGGTACGAAGGACCAGAAGTCTGCCGACGGATCATACGCCCCACCATCGAAGCCATTGAAGCCGCCGTAGACGATCATCTCCGTACCGGTCCAGACCGCTGTGTGCAAATAGCGCGCAGATGGAAGAGAGCCAGCACTAGCCATTGCGGTCCAGCTCCCGGAAGCCGGATCGAACCGCCAACCATCATCGAGTTCGATCGGCAGATACTCGTCGCCCTCCGGGTCGTACTCGAGTCCCAGGCCGCCCCAGACCAACAGCTCGCTGTCTGTCCACACGCCGGCGTGTTGGGTTCTTCTCGCTCCAGGCATGGGGGCCGCCGAAGTCCAGCTATTCGATGACGGCGAATATCGCCAAAGATCATCGTAGAGTTCGAAGGGATCGGATGCATCTTCCGAGCCGCCGCCGTTGATCAGCATTTCGCTGCCGGTCCACACCGCCACGGTATAGGGACGCTGCTCCGGCCCAGGAGAATCCGACATGGGCGTCCATGTGTCGCTCGACGGGTCGTAGCGCCCCCCCGGCCCGAGAAAGGACAGGCCGACGTCTCCGCCCCAGATGATCATCTCCGTGCCGGTCCACACCGAGACGTGACCCACCCGTGGCTCGGGTGCGCCGGTCGTGCTGGTCGGAGTCCAGGTATCGGTGGTTGGGTTGTAGCGTCCTCCCGTATTCGTTTCGAATTGCGCGGCATCAGTGCCGCCCCAGACGATCATCTCGGTGCCGGTCCAGACCGCGGTGTGTGATTCCTTTCCCGCGGGGGCCCCCTGGGTGCTCATCGCGGTCCACGAATCCGTCGCAGGGTCGTAGATTCCGCCGCTGTTGTAGATCTCGTTATTGCGCGATCCGCCCCAAATGATCATTTCGCTGCCGGTCCACACGGCAGTATGCAAACCGCGTGGGGTCGGCTCTTCCATGAAGGTATCCCATGTGTCGTCGGTACAAGTGACCGTGTCGGTGCCTGCTTCCGGTCCGAAGCCCTGTCGGCCAACGATCGGTGGAAGCTCGATCGGCATCCAGTCCTCGAGGACCGCGTGCCCGGTGGCCACGTCGGTATTCGAGGGAGGTGTGGTACCCGTCAGGCCCAGTTGCGCCGCGAGACGGTTGGCATACGTCGGCAAGGCCAAAGCCCGCGCCAGACGTAGCGGGTCATGATCGAGTGCGGCGAAGAGTTGTTCGAGCCTGTTCGGGGCCCTCGTATTGGCGGCCAGGCGGTCGAGTTCGAGCTGCAATCGATGGGCGTCGACCGACAGATTCCAGCGCTCCTTGACTTCGTCGAGGATGTTCAGGACGCGCCGCGCGCGCGCGTCGATCACTTCGCGATCGAGCACCTCGGTCAGGTCCGGTTTTGGCCCGGGATTGGAAGACGGCCATATTCGGTTCCGCCAATACACATCTTCGATGGTCCATAGGTCATCGACCCAGCGATCGTAGGAGGAGCGATTTTCAGCTTCCCCGTGCGCAAAGGGGAAGGCAAGTGTGAACAGAAGCAACGCGAAAAGGATAGAGCGCGACATTCCGAGACTCCCTGACGTCAGTGCTGGCTTTGGCGTGGACCGCTGAAGCCCAGTTCGGCAGCGACACCGTCTGTCGATGGCAAAGGGGGGGATTTCCAGCGCGCAAAGCTCAAGAAAAACCACCACGGCAGTCCGGTAAGGTACCCGCTTGATATACTGGATACAACTTAAGTTTCCACTACATCGCATGGCGTAGCCGGCCTTTCGGTCTGGCCTCGATTGGATTGAGGAAGCCAGGCTCTTCGAAGCACCGGCTTCTGCTTGTACGTCTCGACTCATTGGCGGACGGCATCACGTATATCGTCGATTTTTTCGAAGATTCGTCCGTGGGCCGCCTGCCTTTGAGTTCTTGATTCCAGCTCTCCGCAACGTCATTGGTTCGAGGTTGCCCAACAAGAGCGAAGCTGTCGCCGATGCCCTACTGGCGTATCTGCTTGATGAAGCGCTCGGACTTGTACTGCCCCCCGTGGTCCATCTCTGCCGAGAGGCCGCGCTCGAAGGCTCTATCATGCGGGAACGAAGGACCCGTCCTGGAGCGCAAGCCGCATGAGATCGACCACATGGTCGGGCAGATGGGACAAGTTGCCCACCGTCTCGTTGTCGACCTTGCCGTCCTCACGGAAGCTGCGGCGGAGCAGGCGAGACTGGTACACTTTGCCCTTGTCGTGCCGCGTCGCCGTGACGATATGAACCGCGCTAGCCCCTCGTCATGTCGCGGATACCGCCACGTTCCAGGGCCACGGCAAGCACTATGGGTCACTACGCTGCGCACCGGCAATAGCCGCTTTCCGATGACAAAACACCCCCCGGCAGCCCGTCAAGAACGGGCCTTCCGGGCCGAAGCATCGCGCCCCCGGCCGGCACCACGGCCGACCTGGGGGGCCAACATTCCTCGCTCCACGGTGGGGGGCTACGGCGCTTCGGCGTGGCGGGCGCGGAGTTCGGCAGCCTTCTCCTTGATTTCCTGCAAGTCGCGCACCATCTCGCTCCAGCCGTACCAGTTGGTGTAGTCGGGATTCATGTGGAACGCACCCTGGAAGGTCCGCATGCGGTGCTTGAGGTGCATTTCGAACAGGCGCTGCTCGATGGTGGTCGGTGCGTCGTGGAAAGTCAGCAGATCGGGAAAGGCGTAGGCATAGCCCTTCGGCTTGGCCAGCACCCCATCCTTGTATAGTCCGGCGATGATACGAATCGCCTGAGCCAACAGATGATCGGCCTGGCGAATCATGTCATCGCCGGCGGCCAGTTGCTCGCGGGCGAAGTTTTCCGAGTGGCAGTCGCTGCACACGGCGATCATCTTCTCCCGCTCCTTGTCGAAGGAGGCCTGGTCGAGACGAGCCACGTCCGCTGCCTTGACCACGTCGAGGCGGGCGGTGGGCTTGCCTTCAGGATCGAGCACGCCCAGAGCCTGCAAGATGGTCACCTGGTCGGCCTTCCACTGCTCGTCCTCCGGCAGCGGCAAGCGCACGGCAAGAAAGCCCCAGGCGGTACGCACCTCGTGGTTGCCGTCGGGCATGTGGCAGGTCTGGCAGGTCGGAGCCGCCGTCTGTTCGGCAAGCACACCATTCTGCTTGAGCAGGAAACGCACCCCGTGCTTGGAACTCGAGTACATCTCCCATTGGGGATGGTCGAAGCCCATGTGGCAGGTCTGGCAGGCCTGGGGTTGCCGGGCTTCCTTGACCGAGAAAGTGTGGCGAGTATGACAGGCATCACAGGAGGCGACACCGAAACCGGCACCCTGCTTTTTCAATTCGCGGATCTCGGCCTCACTCTTCGATCCGATCTTGTGGCAGCCGGCGCAACCCTTGAGCCCCTTCTCCCGCATCGCCAGCGGAAGCTGGTGCGTGGTCGGCATGGCCTTGGCTGCCGCCCAGGCGAAGTTGTGCTTGCCGGCCCGAAACTGGTCGACCTGCTCGCTGTGGCAGCCAGCGCAGGTTTCGGGCGTGGGCAGCTCGACCTGGGCCACGTCCTCGGCGCTGGAATGGTCGGCTCCGTGACAGATCGCACACGAGATGGACATCTCGGCATGGGCGGAGATCTTCCAGTCCTGCACGATCTGTGGCGTGACTTTCGAGTGGCACTCGATGCAGTCCTGGGCCCACACAGCAGCAGCGCAGAGCAGCACGAGCGAAAGGGAAAACATCAGAGCAGAGCGAGAGAGTACCGAGCGCATGGTCGACTACCTCCTCCGGCGTTCCGGTCCGATCCGTCACGCATCGAGTGGCAGTATCGAACAGCGCTCGAGGCGAAACAAGAGGCTGGTGATCCGATTCCGGGTGCCGGGATCGCCGATCCCCGGTATCTTCCCTCGCCGTGCGCTTCTTCGCCCTCATCGCCGCCCTGACCGCCGCCGTGACCGGCCTGGCCGGCTGCACGCTTCGGACGCCTCCGGTCGACGCCTCCGGAAGCGCGACCGACAGCCAGTCAGCCGCGCAATGGCCCATCGAAGCGCGGGTTTCCTACCTGGTGAACCTCTTCCACTGGGTCGACAACCTGGCGGGCACGTCGATCGGCAAGACCCAGAGCGTGTATCAGCGCGAGTGGAACGAGACCTTCGGTCCGCTCTCCGCCGCCGACACCGAGCAACTCGACGCCTATCGCCGGGTCCGCACCCGCCCGGAACCCCTGGTGCGTCCCGATCGGCTGGCGGACGAGGCGAGCTGTCTGCCCACCGGGTTCCCCCGCCTTTCCCTCCGCCAGCGCTTCAACACAGCCGTGCTCAGCAGTCATACCCTGCCCGAGCTGGAGCGAACGCTGGCGCCGATCGTCGGCAGTCGGGACGCGGCGACGGTGCGCCGTGTGCTGTCCCATTTCGAACGCAGCTTCCGGAAGCTGTGGCCCCGCCTGGCCTTCCTCGGGCCGTTCCACGAGCGCTTCGACCGCTGGTTGCGCGCCCCGCGCGTACAGCACCTGATGCTGCGCATGGCAGACTTTCTCGAAGTCTCCCCCGACCCGCGCCGACCGACGGTGGTACAGCTCGTCGGTCTACTCGAACAGGGCGCGACCCACGCCGAGGCCAACGGGCGATTCCTGCTGATCGAGATCCGGCCCGCCGACGGACCCGTGGATCAAACTCAGGTGCTGTTTCACGAACTTGCCCACGACTTGTTGCGACGCCAGTCGGCCGCCATCCGTGATCGCTTCGCCAGGCGGTTGATGGCCCGCGGTGCCACGGGGGCTCTGACCCAGACACTGCTCCACGAAGCCCTGCCCACAGCCCTCGGCCAGGGAGTGGCCCGCGCCACGCTGGCACCCAGGGATTTCCAATTCCGCGACACCTGGTATCACATCAAGGAGATCGACCGCTTCGCCCACAGGATCTACACCGCGGTGCGTCAGGAGATCAACAGCTCGCGAAGCTACGCCGACCGCCTGCCGGACCTGCTGGTCGATGCAACCACCGCCTCCGGCATCGACCAGACGGCGCCGCTGAGCCTCTTCGT
>JALTMS010000455.1:0-11185 GCA_027001345.1 Acidobacteriota bacterium
CACGCATGCCACTGTGGCCTTCGGAGGCGCCCTGGTGCTCTGGCTGGGCGGCAGCGCGGTGCTGTCCGGAGAGATGACCAAGGGCGACCTGATGGCGTTTTACACGCTGGCAGCGATGCTCTTTCCGCCTCTGCGTCGGCTCGCGAGGACCAACGAGACCTACCAGGCGGCGCGCGTTTCGCTGGACCGGATCCTCGATTTTCTCGAGCGCACGACTCCCTTTCTCGAGGATGTGGGTTCCGTCGATCTGGTCGTCGAACGAGGCGCGGTGCACTTCGAAAACGTGAGTTTCGAATATATTCCGGGCGAGGCAGCACTTGCGGAAATCGATCTGGAGATCCGCGGGGGCGAGACCGTGGCACTGGTCGGACCCAACGGGGCGGGCAAGACGACCCTCGTGAGCCTGCTCGCGCGCTTCATCGAGCCGACTTCCGGCCGAATTCTGATCGACGGGCAGGACCTGGCGCAGGTCAAGCTTTCTTCACTCAGAGGTCAGCTCGGAATCGTCACCCAGCGCACCTTCCTCTTCTCCGGAACGATCGCCAATAACATCCGCTACGGGCGTCAGGACGCGAGCGACGAGGAAGTGCGCGAAGCGGCCCGGACCGCCAACGCCCTGGATTTCATCGAGTCCTTGCCGGATGGCTTCGACACCGACGTGGGAGAACGGGGCCAGCGGCTTTCCGGCGGTGAGGCACAGCGCATCGCGCTGGCGCGGATGCTGCTGGCGGATCCCCCGATTCTGGTGCTCGACGAGGCAACTTCGGCTGTCGATGCCGAGTCTGAGGAATTGATCCAGCAGGCCGTCGAACGTCTGATGCACGGCCGCACGACCCTGGTCATCGCGCACCGCGGGACGACGATTCGCCGCGCCGACCGGGTGATCGTGCTCGATCGCGGACGGCTGATCGAAGACGGGTCGCACGAGATGCTGCTCGGCAAGAACGGGGTTTATGCGCGACTGTTCAACGAGCAGATCAATCTCCGCGACAGGGCGAGTTGATGGCTTGCGGCCAACGAAGGCGGCCGCAAGCGGGGGCGCGATGCCCTGTTGCGAGCAAGGAGTCCGAAGTGTTCAGCAAGACTCGAAAGGTCGGAGGTCCGCGGGCCACGCTCCTGGCGTCGTCGGTTCTGGCCATCGTGCTGATCGCCCTCCCGCTGTCCACCGCCGCGGTGCTCAGCGGGGTGGTCGTCGACGAGGCCGGCGCCGGTGTGGGCAACGTGGACATCGACGTGATCGACCAGTGCACCGGCGAGAATCTCTTTCTCGTCAACGACCGCACCGCGGCCGACGGCAGCTACGCGGTCGTCGTTCCCAACGGCACCCATGACGTGCACTACACACCACCGTCGGGCAGCACTTTGGCGGGCAACGCACAGCGCGGCGTCGTGGTGACGGGCGACGTGGATCTCGGCACGACGGTGCTTCACCCGGGTCTGGTGGTCAGTGGAGTGGTCGTTGATTCGGTCGGAACGGGAATCGCTGGCGTCGATCTGCAGTTCATCGACAGTGCGACGAGAGAAAGGATCTTCGTCAGCAACCGGACGACGGATGCAACCGGCGCCTACTCGGTGCGCATCGCGAGCGGAACCTACGACGTTCAGTACAAGCCGGCGGCGACGACGACCTTTCTCACGGCGGAGCGGAAGGATCTGGTCGTGCAATCCGATGTGACCGGATTGTCGGACACGCTGCTCACTGGCTTGCAGATCTCCGGCACAGTGATCGAGGAAGCGAGCGGATTGCCGGTGCGCAACGTGGATCTCGACGCGATCGATCTGTGTACCGGAAGGAAGGTGGCCACCGCCCACGACAACACCGATATCAACGGTGTGTTCTCGATCTACGTTCCTTCGGGAACGTACCTGATCACCTTCGACCCGCCGGCTTGTTCGACCCTCGCCGCCGAGCGGCGCAGCGGGGTGGTCGTCGATGTCGATACGAATCTCGGTGACATCCCGCTTCTCGATGGCGTGCCGGTCACCGGGCGCGTCCTGGATCCCGGCGGGCAGCCCGTCGAGCGAGCGCGACTGAAGTTCTACATCGCTGGTGGCGGGGGCCGGCAGGAAGCGGCACGGGATCGCACGGCGATCGATGGGACCTTCGAAATCCGCGTTCCTCTGGAGACTTACAACATCAACGTCGAGCCGCCGCAGGGTGCTGATCTGCTGCTCGAGCGGCTGGCGGGAGTCGAGATCATCGGTCCGACGGACCTCGGCGACATCACGCTGACGGCGGGCTTTCCGGTCTCCGGACGCCTGGTGGACGAGGGCGGGAACGGAGTCGAAAACGTCAACATCAACGCGGTCGAGTCCGCGAGCCGCGCGGTGGTGCGTCTGGCCAACGATTCCAGCGAGCCGGACGGCACCTTCCGGGTCGTGGTTTCCGCTGGAACCTACGACTTCCAGTACAAGCCTCCGGCTTGCTCCGGTCTGGCTCCCGATTCCCAGGACAACGTCACGGTCAGTGCGGCCACCACGCTGCCGGACAAGACGCTGGTCGTCGGCGTGCATGCCATGGGGCGAGTCGTGGACCAGGCTGCCGCAGGCGTGGCGAATGTCGATCTCGACTTCATGATCGCCGGAACCGGAAAGAAGATCTATACGCCGAATGACCTCTCCGATGCGGCGGGAAACTACGATGTCCTGCTGCCGCCCGACAGCTACGATATCGACTACATTCCGGCAGCCGGCGTCCCCCTGCGCCCGGCGCACCGCTACGGCGAGTCGCTGCTCGTCGATCGGACGTTGCCGGACACGGTGCTGCCACCCGGGGTGCTGGTCAGCGGTACGGTCGTCGATTCGCGCGATCTGAGTCCCGTCTCGGGTACCAGGGTGGAGTTCTACGCACCGGGGAGCGCGAGCCCGGACTTCACTCCCCACAACCGCACCCATGGGGACGGAAGCTACACCGTCTCGGTCGATGCCGGGACATGGGACCTGCTTTACACCCCACCGCCGGGTGATCTCGCTCCGCGCTGGCGGCGAGGCGTCGTGGCGGATGTCGATATCACGCTTCCCGAGACGCAGCTCCTGCCGCTGACCGTGCCCACGGTCACGTCGATCGTGCCGGGTGCGGGAAGCACCGCCGGCGGACAGGCCGTGACGATCACCGGCAGCGGTTTCCAACCGGATGCGGTGGCGAAGATCGGCGATGTCACGGCAAGAAGCGTTGTCGTCGTTTCATCGACGGAGATCACTGCCACGACTCCACCACACCCCGCCGGACTCTACGACGTGGCGGTGATCAATCCCGGCGATCAGGTCGGCGTGCTGGCAGCGGCCTATTCGTACGACGAGCCGGCGCTGCCGGTCTCGCTGAGCGTGACGCGCTCGGGGTCGGACATCGTGCTGAGCTGGGCGTCGACGGGGCAGCCGGACTACACCGTGTTCCGCAACACGGCCCCCGAGGGGTTCGACGATTCCTCGATTCTCGGCACTGTCACCGCGCTCGAGTTCACCGACACCGGCGCGGCGGATGGAACCGAGGCGTTCTTCTACCTCGTGGAGTAGCCATGAAGACGATGCCACTGCCATGGATCCTGGTTGTCGGCGCGCTGCTTCCAGCGCTCGCTGGGGATGAGCCGACCGCCCTCGAGCGAGTGTGGGGCCGGTCGGATCACTTCAAGGTGCGCGTGCAGGTCGAGCAGCGCTACGATGACAACATCCTCCAGCTTTCGCCGGCCACCATCGATGCCTTCCGCAGGAGACCGGGTTCGTCTCGCTTCAAGATCAAGAGCATCGACGACCGCATCACGCGCTTGAAGCTGAAGCTCTCGTCGAGCTGGCAACTGCTACCGCGGCGGGAGACGACGTTTCGGTTCTCGTGGCAACGCAACGGTTATCAGCGCAACGACATCAAGGACTACGACGGCCTGACCTTCGGCGTGCGCCAGGAACTGACCGCCAGCCGCAAGCACCTGGCGGAAATCCGGATCGATGCGGGTTACGTCAGCGATTTCTATCTCTTCGAGTTGACCGATGACGATGCTTCCTTCGACGCGCGCAGGCGGATTCGGCGCTCGGTGACCTATGACGAGTCGAGGCTCTCCCTGCGGCTGGAGAAGACGATCATCGAGGACCGTCTTCGCGTCTCGGTGGGGCGCGCGTGGTACAAGCGCGACTACAACGAGAACTTCAACGAGCGGGACGGCACCCGACGAGAGAACCTGATTCAGGTCGCGTTCCGCCCGCTGCGGTGGTCCCGCATGGAGATCGGGGGCCGATACGCCAGCGGCGGCCTGGATGCGACAGGAGATCTTCCCGGAACTCTGATTCCCGACGACGACATCTCCTACGATCACCGCGCCGTGGACTGGTTCGGCTCCTTTCCCTGGGGACGCCGGCTCCGCGGCCGTATCGAAGTCAGCCATCGGCTCGAGAAGCGGGTCTATACGACGAGCAACCGCTTCGACCTCTCTCGCTTCGGGCGTGTCAACGAGCGCCGGCGACTGGTGGTGCGGCTCGTCCAGCGATTGACCCGCAGTCTGGACCTGGCGCTGACCTGGTCGCGTCGCACCAATGACGCGCGTTTCGCCGCGGGCGTCGCGACGGAGCCCGGTCTGGCGGACTACGAGCAGAATCGCTACTCGGCAAGCCTGACCCTTCGCTGATCCTCGCAGCGCCGTGCCGCGGGGCCGACGCCGCTTCGGCACTGTCGGAGGACTTCCACCGAAGCGCTCGTGCGTAGTCTTGGCTTGTACCCCTTCCGGAGAGAATCGCCGAAAAGTGCTGAGGTGACCCCATCGATGGGCCCCGGCTACGGAGCTTCATGCATAATCCCCGGCAGCACTCGCGCCGCTCGACGAGGACTTTCCGATGAACCACCTGTCTTTTCGCAAGCACCGGGCCGAAGCTCACCACGCGGTCGCCGCCCTCGGGCGCGCCGCGCGCTTGTGCCGTGCGGTCAGCGCGGATCTCAGCGATGCCGGAGCCCGGGCCAAGGATGACCGCTCGCCGGTGACACTGGCCGACTACGGCTCCCAGGCGGTGGTCTGTGCCGCCCTGGCCGAGGCCTTTCCCGGCGACCCGGTGGTGGCCGAGGAGTCGGCTGCCGCTCTGCGCGAGCAGAGGGCCTCGCCCCTGGCCCGGCGCCTCGAGGCCCTGGTTGCCACCGAGCTGGGTTCCGACACCCGCCTCGAGCAGGTGCTGGGCTGGATCGACCACGGCAGCGGCCGGGCCACGCCCGCCGGACGCTTCTGGACTCTCGACCCGATCGACGGCACCAAGGGTTTTCTGCGTGGCGGGCACTACGCCATCGCCCTGGGCCTGATCGAGGAGGGGCAGGTGGTCTTCGCCGCACTGGCCTGTCCTCGGCTCGAGGGTACTGCCGGCCCGGGCGCGCTGCTGCTGGCGGCACGCGGCGAGGGCGCCGTCGAGTTGCCGCTCTTCGGCGAGGGGCCTGCCCGGCCCGTACGGGTCAGCTCCTGCGCGACTCCCGCCGAGGCGCGCCTGTGCGAGAGCGTCGAGCGGGCTCACTCCCATCACGGGCACGCGGCCCGGGTGGTCGAGATGATGGGCATCGGCGGAGCGAGCGTGCGGATCGACAGTCAGGCCAAGTATGCGGCGGTGGCTCGGGGCGATGCGGAGATCTACCTGCGTCTGCCCACCCGCGCCGACTACCAGGAGCGCATCTGGGACCATGCGGCGGGCATGCTCGTGGTAGAGGAGGCCGGCGGGCGGGTCAGCGACGTGGCGGGTCGCCCCCTGGACTTTTCCCGTGGCGCCACCCTTGCCGCCAACCGCGGCGTGGTGGCCACCTGCGGGCCCCTCCACGAGGCCCTGATCGAGACCCTGGGTCGCGTCCTCGACGACTGACCGGCCCGCGCGAGCCAGGCGACCCCTCTCGCTGGGAAGGCGCCGGACGACTCTCAGGCCAGAGCGTCCCCCAGTTCCTCCTTGCTGATTGCGCGCACCGGCGTGTCGGCGGGAGTCAAGGCCTCGGGCTCCATGGCGGCCGCCGCGCCCAGGGCCTCGGCCGCGGCGCGGCAGGTCTCCCAGGCCCCGCTGGCCAGGGTGCGTCGGGTGCTGGCCAGCACGTCGTCCCCAGCCGTCTCGCGAGCCACTTCGATCAGCGCCGCCAGCGGCTGGTAGACCTCTTGCCGCTCCCGCAGCAGCGTGGTGTGGACCAGGTAGGCCAGGCGAAGGTCGAGGGCCGGGCGCAGGGCCGCCAGATCCGCGGCCTCGAGTCCCGCGCCGCGGGCCGCCTCCAGCGCCTCGCGCAGGGCCTCGATCTCCTCGGCCAGGGGACGCGAGGCGCTGGCCAGGCGGGCGGAGAGCAGCGCCCGTGCGCCCCCGGAGATCGCCTCGGCCATCGGCGGCGGCAGCGGTGCGGTCAGCGCTCGCGCGTCGCGGGCGGCCCAGCCGACCTGCCTGAGCACCTCCGGGCTGGCGGTGGGCAGCAGGGCGGCGGCCCGCCGGGCGCCGATGTCCAGGGCCTCCTCCCGCAGGGCGGTGCAGCTCGGCTCCCACGGCACCTGGTCGATCAGCACCCGCACCGGCTCTCCTGGAGCTTCGGAGAGGGTTTCGAAGCTCCCCTCCCACTGTTCGAGGGTGCGCAGGTGCGTGACCCGCCCGCGCCCGCTGACACTGACCTGCTCGCCATCGCTCCCGTCGGCTGTGGGGGTCTCGAGATCGTCCACCGCGAACAGCCCGAACGAGCGGGAGACCGGCGCCAGGGCACTGCGCCCGGCCAGGGCCAGCGACAGGTGCATCAGCCCGTGGTGGGCCAGGGCCACCCGGGGCTCATGGCGGGCGGGCAGGACCCGCTCGGTGTAGACCTCGGCGGCATCGGCAAAACCCGGCGCGTTGACCGGCGCATCCCGCAGTCGCGCGATGAAGGCCGGTTCCACGTCGATGTCGAACACCGAGCGGCACAGCTCGGCGGCGCGCGCGGCGTGGCGCAGCACCTGCATCGCCTCGAGCCCCGCGATGTCGTCGAAGAACCAGCCACAGGAGGTGGCCGAGAAGAGGGTCTGCCGGACGAGTTCCAGCAGGCTCGCGCCCCTCTGTCGGGCGGCCGGGTCGGCATCCCGCGGCAGGTGCCGGGCGAGCAGCGCCTCGAGGGCCTGACGGGAGTGGGGCCGGGCCAGCACGGCGCCGTAATCCTCGAGGGCCTGCCAGGGGCTGGAGAGCACCTCTTCGCCCCGGCGATCGATCAGCAGGAAGATCCGATCCCGCAGGGTGCTGACCGCCGCACGCAGCACACTCCGCCACTGCCAGCTCCACCCCTCGGGGTGATCGCTCATCCGGCAGCCGCAGTCGGTGGACCAGCGGCCGACCCCGTGGGGACAGGACCAGGCGGAGGGGGTGGCCAGACGGGCCTCGTGGGTCGGCGGCAGGGCGTCGAGCACCTCGCCCAGGTGGGCCACCCGGGCCAGTCCCCCGGCCCGGCAGCGCATCAGCGCTTCGGCCAGGGAGCGTTCGGCCCCCCGCTGGTGGTGACCGAAGGTCTCTCCGTCGGCGGCGAGCAGGACCAGGCCATCGGGCTCGGGGAGAGCTTCGAGGGCGCCGCGCAGGCGTTCGAGCAGGGCCCTGCCCGAGCTGAGGTCGCCGCCGAAGGCCACGCCCCGAGAGATCTCGCCGTTGAAGACGAAGACCGTGAAGTCACGGCCCGAGGGCAGGCGCACCCGCAGCGGGCGATGGGTCGGCGCCCGGCCGCCGGAGACGTCCTGCCATGGAGCTTCCGGCGCGTCGAGGGGGCGGATGCGCAGCACCTGCTCGGGAGCGAGGATCGTGTACTCGAGCCCCGCGGCGGCGCAGGCCTCGAGGGTGGCCAGATCCACCGCCGTTTCCGGCAGCCAGATACCCCGGGGTCGGCGGTCGAAGCGGCGGCGGAAGTCAGCCAGGCCCCAGGCGATCTGGAGCCGGCGTTCGCGCTCCTCGCAAAGGGGGAGGATCGGGTGGGAGTAGGCCTGCATCATCGCCGGGCCGCCCCCACCGCGTTTGGCGGCCTGAGCATCGCCGGTGCGGGCATCGGCCAGCACGCCCGGGCGCTGACGCTCGAGCCACAGGGCCAGGGTGGGGCCGATGTTGAACGACAGGCGGGCGAAGAGGTTGACCAGGCCGTAGACCTTTCCCGCACTGTCGGCCACCGCCGCGGCACCCAGCCGCTCGTAGCACTCGTCCGAGACCCGCTCGTTCCAGTCGTGGAACGGCGCGGCGGAGGGCTGGCGATGGATCATCTCGGTCCACGGGTTCTCCCGCGGAGGTTGATAGAGGTGGGCATGGACCACGAGAAAGGGCATCGGTGGATTCCCGCTACTCAGGCCGACTTGCGCGTGGAGGAGTTCTGGCGAGCTTCAGTGTCGGCCTCGGATTCCGAATCGGCCAGCAGCAGCGCCGCGGCCAGTTGTCGCCGGCGCCGGCGCACCAGGTAGGCGCCCACCACCACCGCCGCGGCCAGCACCGCCAGGGCCGCACCCAGCAGTCCTGCGTCCCGCACCCAGCGCTGGAGCTGGGCCAGCGAGGCACTGGAGTGGTAGCCGAGGAAGACCAGCAGCGGGACGAGCACCAGCACCGACGCCAGGTCGAAGAAGAGAAAGCGGCGCCAGCTCATGCGCAGGGCCCCGGCGGTGAAGAGGAAGGGCATCTTCAGCCCCGGGAGCAGGCGGGCGAAAAAGAGGGTCCAGGGGCCCCGGCGCACATAGAGATCCTGGGCCCGCTGCACATAGCGGCCGCGGATCATCCGGCTGAGAAAACGGTGTTCGCTGAGGTGGTTACCCACCCGACGGCCGACCATGTAGACGAAGAGATCGCCGGTGAAACAGGCGACCGCCCCGGCCAGGATGGCCCAGCGAAGTTCGATCACGCCCACTGCCGCCAGCAGGCCCGCGGTGAGCAAGGGCACCTCCTCGGGTACGGGAACACCCAGGGAAGCGGCCCAGATCCCGAGCATCAGGGCCAGGTAGGCGTGGCCGGCCGGGGAGAGGGGCAGCAGCGCGAGCAGGGTGTGCAAATCGACCTCGGCCCCGCGACCACGGGAGTCGAACGGCGGTCGCGGCGGGCCCAAGCTACGCGCGAAGGGCTCGCGGGTCAATACGGAGTGCCGGGCTATGATGGCCTGCCGGGGACGGGTCCCGGGGTGGAGGCGAGCGTTTCGATGAAGGTACTGGTCAGCGGCGGGGCGGGATACATCGGTGGTTTCGTGGCTCGCGCCCTCGTGGAGCGGGGGCATTCGGTGGTGGTGCTCGACGACTTTTCCACCGGTCACCGGGGGGCCCTGGGCGAGTGGCCCCTGGTGGAGTTGCGCTGCGGTGACACCGAGGCGGTGGCCGCGGCGATGGAGGCCCGGGGTGTCGAGGCGGTGGTGCACCTGTCGGCCCTGAGCCTGGTGGGGGAGTCGGTGCGGGACCCGGGTCGCTACTGGCGTGAGAACGTGGGTCAGGCGGCGGGGCTGCTCGACGCCTGCCGCCGGGCGGGTGTCGAACGCTTCGTGCTCTCGTCGACGGCGGCGGTCTACGGCGAGCCCGAGCAGGTGCCCATCGTCGAGGAGCACCCCCTGCGCCCCACCAACCCCTACGGGGCGACCAAGGTGGCCATCGAGCAGATGCTGGCCCACTTCCAGGATGCCGCGGGCCTGGGCTGGGTCTCGCTGCGCTACTTCAACGCCGCCGGCGCGGCCCCGGACGGCTCCCTGGGCGAGGACCACGCCCCGGAGACCCACTTGCTGCCCCTGGCCTTCGCTGCGGCCCTGGGCACCCGCGGCCCGCTGACCATCTTCGGCGAAGACTGGCCGACGCCGGATGGCACCTGCCTGCGGGACTACGTCCACGTGATCGACCTGGCTGCCGCCCACGTGCTGGCCCTCGAGTGGCTCGAGGCTCACCCCCGGCAGAGCCTGATCACCAACCTGGGGGGCGGTGCCGGCACCAGCGTGCGGGAGGTGATCGACGCGGTGGCCCGCGCCTCGGGGCGTGAGGTGCCCCACGCGGTGGGGCCGCGCCGCGCCGGCGACCCGGCGGTACTCGTTGCCGCCACCGAGCGTGCCCGGTGTGAGCTGGGCTGGCGCCCGAAACGTTCCTCGATCGACGAGATCGCGCGGGATGCCTGGGCCTGGCACTCGACGCACCCGCGGGGATTCGGCGAGGAGGCGTGAGGGGGCGGCGCGCTGGGGGGTAGAGCGCGAACTCGAAGGCGGTGGCCTTTCAGCAGCCGCCGAGGACCTGCGCGTCGAGGCAGCGATCGCCGGCGCTCGGTGGTACCGGGCGCTCGGTCCCGCCGGAGTCGGTGCCGTAGGAGCCTTCCTGGCTCGAGCCGAGCGGCACCAGCAGGTAGTAGCGTCCCCCTGAGCCGGGGGTGATTTCTTCCTCCAGGTCGCCGCCGTCATCGGAGCAGTCGATGGCGACGTGGGAATCGAAGAGACCCAGCGTGCCTTCGTAGATCGCGTAATCCACCGCCTGGTTGCTGCAGCTCGCCGACCAGCGCAGGTGCAGATCGCCGGGAGTCAGGCTCGACTTGTCGATCTCGAGGGTGGCGGCGACTTCGCCGGGGGGCGGGTCGCCCGTCACGGTGAAGTTGCGTACGAAGTCGTCACCGCCGATGCCGTCGCCGTCCCCGTCGAGGGGATTGCCCGCGCCGTCGCGAATCGTCGTCGTGCCACAAACCAGCAGCCGGTAGGACCCGGCAGGCAGCGGGAGTCCCGAGTTGAGGTCGAGGGTCGTCCGGGCGGCGCTACCGCTGAGATAGTGGGCGGCATCGATCGAGATGCCCACGTCGCCGGCATCGAGTCCCGTCGCGCAGTCCACCGTATCGAATCCGTCACCCCCGTCGGAGAAGAGCAGGTAGTTGGCGGGATTCGTCGCGCTGTCGCTGGCCGTGGTGGCCTGATCGCGGAGGAGTTCGGTGAAGCTGACGAAGAGGCGGGTGATGGAAGCGGCGGTGGTCTCGCCTTCCGTCAACTCTCCGTCGCCCGTATCCGCGTCGGAGTTCACGCGCAGGACCTGCGGCGGGGTGGTGTCGGCCGGTGTTGTGCCGAGGACGAAGTCGTCGGAGAACAGCAGGCGCGCCTGGCCGATGGGATCCACCACCTGCTCCGCCAGAAGCCCGCGTTTTCGGTCGATCCGAGCTGGCTGACCACCTGGCTCGACAAGCTGCACAGCCCCCAAAGCGAGCCGTGGCGTGCTGGCTGGGCGGTGGCCACGGGCTGCCTGACCGTGATCACCGGCGGCCCTGGCACGGGCAAGAC
>JALTMS010000455.1:11195-13134 GCA_027001345.1 Acidobacteriota bacterium
CCGGTCTCCTCGATCCGGAACGACGGGAAGCCGGCGGTATCTATCACGCCGTAGAACTTGGGGGGGCCGTCGTTGACCAGGCCGAGGGGGAGGGGCGGGCCCCCATCGAGGATCATGACCACTTTCGGGCTTCCCGATCCATTGAAGTGGGCAGCGACGCCGTAGAGCGTGGTCTCGCCGGCCTCGCGCATGCCGCTGATGCCGTCCTTGTAGAGGCATTCGACTGGAGGGACATCGACATCGCAGGTGACCGGGTTTCCGGTGGCGTAGCCGTGATCCGGATCGAGCACCGCCCACCGACCCGTGCGGGCCGGGCCCTCCGATGTGGTCAACTCGTTGTTGGCCGGTGGATCGGGATGGTTGCTCTCCCACCTGATGCCCTGGCTCCAGACTGCTGGAGCGGTGGAGGGGGTGCGCAGGGATCCCCAGGCGGCATCGTCCTCGAATCCTTCCCGGAAGTTGCGGAATCCCAGCTCGCCGAGCTTCATCAAGTAGGGTCCTTCCTTCCAGCAGGTGAAGACCGTCGGCCCTCCCGTGCAGGCCGAGATCGTCACCAGCGCTTGGCTGGTCTCGGCGCCGATGCGCGCCTGGTAGACGAAGGTGTCCACCCCGGTGAAGCTCGCGTCCCTGGTGTAGGTGAACGAGCCATCGGGGCACAGCTCGAGGGTCGGATCCGTCTCGCAGGTCAGGGTTCCGTGCCGGGTCGTGCGGACCAGTTCCGCTGTGGCTCCCTGCTCGGCTGCGGGCTCACCACCGAAGGTGTCGTTGCCGAGAACGCCCACGGGTTCGACCAGCAGGGGCTCGTTTTCCTTCAGGCCGTAGTCGTCGTCCCGCGCCACGAGCTGCGCCTGGCTCCAGCCGGCGCTGCCGGCGAGCGCCAGCAACAACAGTCCCATCCGTTTCAGTTGTGTCTTGTGGATTGACATCTTTCACTCCCGATCGGCGATCGTCCGGGCCTCCAGGAGCCTCCGAGATCGTTCTCATTTGCCCGCGGCGAGTGGGCTTTGCGCAACCGCCATCAGCCAGCGTGATCGACTCGGTCGGTGGTGTCAAACAAGCCGGCCTGGCGCACCGGGTGTGGTCTTCGCGCTTCGTGGTCTCTCCGTGGGCCGTCCACGGCACCGTCGCTGACACCAACGGCCAGGAGGCCGGGTTCTGCGAAGTGATGTTGCTGATGAGTTCCAACGTGGCCGCCCTGGAGATGGCTCAGCGCGGTGGGTTTCGCCGACGGCACCCCCCAACAGCGTCGAACAGCAGGCCTACGAGCGGCCGTTCAGCCCGAGCGCGTCGTCGCCAGGTTCGTCGGCGAAGTGCGTCGGCAGCTACGGGATCGGAAGGTCACCACCGAGCCCCGTGGTGCGGCCCGCGGGATCGGGCGGGGCGTTCAGGGGCAGAGCGTGAACTCGGTCTCGAGGGTCCGGCGCAGGTTCGCAGCCCAGGGGCGAAGGCCGATCTTGGCGGTCGCAGGGGAGAGGGCGAGGCACAGAGGTGGCGTGCTGCCCCGACTGTCCTCGTAATAGGCCCGCAGCACGGCCCATGCTTCGCGACCCACGGGATTCATCGGGCTTCTGGCGCTGGGAGCCACGACCAGCGTCAACTCGTGGCGGGCTCGGCGGATCGGCTCGAATGCCGAAGCTTTCCCCGCGGCTGGGCGGGCTTTCCACTTCAAGTAGAGCTGGAAAGCGTCCTGCTTGCTGAGGTCGCGCCTCGCGATGCCGGTGACGACAGCCTGGCCGCAGAAAGCCGCTGCGATCCGAGAGCGGCTGGTCAGTTCCTCGACGAGCATCAGAGCCAGTGGTGCGTCAGGCCAGCGATGAGGGGGCGGAGTGTGGCGGGCGTGGCGGACTCCGGGAGCGGGAAGGACCACGCGATAGTAGCCGACCCGGTCCCGGCGCCGGTCGTAGACCGGGACGAGGGGGACGACCACGCGCTGGTCGGT
>JALTMS010000456.1 GCA_027001345.1 Acidobacteriota bacterium
CTCCACCCGGGCACCGACGCTCGGGTCCTTGCCGGGGCGAAGGTCTTCGTCACTCCCCTGCCGACCACGCCGGTGACCTGGCCACCCCCCGTGCCCCGGCGCCGGGCGGAAGCGGGGGTCGATGCCTCGGGACCCGACCCGATCGTGGAGAAGATCGTCGCCGCCGTGGACGAGGCCGAGATCGACCGGGTCTTCGACGACCTGACCAGCAACCCTCCCACAGGCAGTCGCTATTCCCTGGGCCAGGGCTGCCGGGACGCGGGAGATTACTGTTTCGATACCTACGCCTCCCTCGGCATTCCCGCCGAATACGACGACTGGAACCCGTCCCACGCCCCCAACGTGGTGGGCGAGATGGCCGGCGCGGTGGCCCCCGATGCGATCTACATCGTCGTCGGGCATCTCGATGACCTGCCCTCATCGGGGCCGGCTCCCGGTGCCGACGACAATGCTTCCGGTTCGGTCAACGTGCTGGAGTCGGCTCGGGTGCTGAGCTGCTGGGGCGTGAAGAACACTGTGCGCTTCCTCAACGCCACCGGCGAGGAGCAGGGCCTCAAGGGCTCCCACGCCTACGCCCAGGCGGCCCTCGACCGGGGTGAGAAGATTCTCGGCGTGATCAACATGGACATGGTGGCCTGGGAAGGCGACGGCCTGCCGAGCCCGGAAAACCTCGACGTCAACTTCAACGGCCCATCCGAGTGGCTCGGGCGGCTGTTCGCCGACAGCGCCACCAACTACAACACCGGCCTGGTAGTCGATGCGTTTTACTGCCCCAGTCTGACCGCCTCCGATCACTACGCCTTCTGGACCCGGGGCTACGATGCGATCTGTGGCATCACCGACAATGAGAACTACTGCGGCCACGGCGGCAACTACCCCGACTACCACACCTCCGACGACACCATCGCCGCCTGCGGCGATCTGACCTTCTTCTATGCCGTGGTCCGCACCTCGGTGGCGACTCTCGCGGAGCTGGCCGAGCCGTTCAAGATCACCTTTGTCGAGGACTCCTTCGCATGCGAAAGCCAGGCCAGGATGCTGGTCGCCGATCGTGACCTGAATACCGACCCGGCGCTGCAAGAGACGGTGACGATTTCGGTCTGGAGCACGACCGAACCGGACCCGGAGCAGGTGGTGCTCACCGAGCGAGGCACCGACTCGATGATCTTCGAGGGGACGATCCCCCTGAGCAGCGCGCCACCGGTGACGGGCGACGGACTGCTCTCCGCCGTCGAGGGCGACCTGCTCGAGGCACGGTACACCGACGCGCTGGACTGCGATGGCAGCAGCGCTGTGGACTACAGCGCTTCGGCGGTGGTGGACTGTAGCGCGCCGCTGATCAGCAACGTGCACGAGACCGGCCTGAGCGACACCAGCGCAACCATCGTCTGGAGCACCAACGAGGTTTCCGACAGTGTGGTGGTCTGGGGGGAGACCATTCCACCGTCCCAGACCACCTCGGTGGAGACGCGGGTCACCGATCATCAGGTGCCCCTCGACGGCCTGCAGGAGTGCACGGTCTACTACTACGAGGCGCAGTCGACCGATCCGGCCGGCAACCAGGCGGTGGCCAACGACGGCGGTCGCTATTACCACTTCGAGACACTCGGCGACTTCGGCAACGGGCTGCAAGCCTGTCACGAAGGCCAGGTCAGCATCGACGAGGCGGTCTATTCCTGCGCCGATGCGGTGAGCTTCAGTGTCGTCGATCTCGACCTCAATACCGACGCCGAGGCGATCGACACGGCACGCCTCGAGGTGACCAGCAGCACGGAAACCACCGCGGAATGGGTCACCGTCACCGAGACCGAGGTCAACAGCTCGCGCTTCACCGGCTCGATCGACACCGCCTCGGGGCCGCCCCACGCCGACGGTCTGCTACAGGTCGCGGAAGGCGACACCATTACCGTCACCTACCATGATGCCGATGACGGCACCGGTGCGCCGGCCCTGGCTTTCGATACGGCGAGCGCCGACTGCGCGGGGCCGGTCATCAGCGGCGTACGCATCGAAAGCCTGACCAACGCCAGGGCCCGAGTGCGCTTCGAGACAGATGAGCCGGGAGATACTCTCGTCGAGTGGGGAATGACGCCGTCTCTCGGACGCACGTCCAGCGATACGGGGCTGGTCACCACCCACGACCTGCTACTCAACGACTTCGACACCTGCGACGGGATCTACTTCCGCGTCAGCTCCACCGACCAGTTCGGCACGACCACCGTCGCCACCGGACCCGACGGTCCGTTCCATTTCCAGGCATCGACGATTCCGGGACTGTACTGGCGGGACAACTTCGAGAATGGCGCCTCCGGCTGGACCCTCGATGGAGAGTGGGAAATCGGTGCTCCCTCCGGGGCGGGAGGTTCTTCGGGCCCTCCCGATCCGGCGGCTGCCTACAACAACAGCGCCCTGCTGGGGCACGACCTCGGTGGCTCCGGCGCCTATCCCGGTGACTACGAAGTTTCGATCAACGAGAGCGCCAAGAGCCCACCTCAGGACGCCAGCGGCTGGCAGAACACGAAGATCCTGCTCTATCGCAAACTGTCGAGCGGTGGAGGCGATGATGCGTCGATCTGGCTCTGGGCGGGGCCCGGCAGGCTGCTCTACAACTCGGGCGGCACTCTGGTGCAGGACGACACTTTCCAGCTGATCACCTTCGATGTCGGTCCACTGGCCGACGGACGCCCCTCGGTGTGGCTCGAGTTCCGCCAGTCTTCAGACGGCGTGGGCCAGTACTCCGGCTGGAACGTGGATGATCTGATCTTCAAGGACGGCTCCCTGCCCGACTACGGACCCTGCGGTGGATGCACCACGGCGCCGTCCTTCCGTGGCATCAGCCGCGCGACCGACGACGACGCGTGTGCCGCGGGTGCCGTGACGGTCGAGTGGGACGAGGCCGTGGCCTGGGGCAGCGGCGGAAGCGGTACCTTTGCCGTCTACCGTGACGTGGATCCCGCCTTTACTCCCTCCATGACGAACCTGGTCGCTTCGGGACTGACCGGGCTGTCCTACACCGACACGTCGGCTCCAACGGATCAGCCGGTGTCCTACCTGGTGCGGGCAGAGAACGACGAGAGCTGCAACGCGGGACCGGCCAACGGCGGCCTGACCGACGACAACATGATCAAGGTCTCAGTCACCGACCGCTCTTCGAGTCCGACTCCCGGGACCGTGACGGGCCTCGATGTCCGCCTGATCGGTGCCGGAGCCCACCTGCGACTGACCTGGAATGCCACCCTGGACGCCGCCAGCTACCAGGTTCTGCGATCCCTGACCCCGGTGCCCGAGGATTTCGCCGAACTGGCCAGCACCGACGAGCTGCGACACGACGACACGGGCGCGGGTGCAGACCGGGAAACCTACTTCTACCTGATCCGCCCCATCGGTGCCTGCGGCCAGCAAGGCCCCCTCTAGCCCGCCGCCCGCCGCGGAAGCGCGCACAGTTGGAATGTGAGGAGGCGGAATCGCTTCCATGCCGGGCCTGTTCCGGCACTTCGGAAGGGGCTCAGGTCTTGGGGATGCCGAGGCCCTGGCGGAGGTTGACGGCATCGAAACCGAGGCGGCGCAGGTGGCGGGCGAGCCATGCGCTGCGCAGGCCGTGTTCGCAGACGACCACGTAGGAGCGTTCGGGGTCGAGGTCCTCGAAGTCGGTGTCCCGGGAGGATGACTCGATCTCGATCGCCCCTTCGAAGGGCGCGACCCTGCGCAGGGCAGCGGCGCGGATGTCGATGACCAGCGCGCCGTCGGGAATCGCCTCCACCTCCCCTTCCACCTCGTCGGCGGGCAGCGGCGCCGGCAGGTCGTGGCGCACCGCCATGCGGGCCGCCTCGGCGGCATCGAAGGGTACGCCGGCCGTCGCCGCATCGACCTGGGAGCGCCCGGCGCCCGTTGCCGGCTTGCGCGGCACCAGCGCACAGTACTCCGGCACACCGGCACAAAGGTCGTGAGTGCCGATCTCCCGAGCCCGGGCGATGATCTCCTCCTTGTTGAACCCCACCAGCGGACGCAGCATGCCGACCCGCTCGAGCCCCCCCAACGCCCGCAGGTTGCGCAGAGTCTGCGAGGAGACCTGGCCCAGCGCCTCGCCGGTGATCACCGCGTGGGCCCGTACCCGCTCGGCCACCGCCTCGCCCACCGCATACATCACCCGCTTGAGGACGAGCTGGCGCAGTGGCTCGGCAACCCGAGCGATGATCATCTCGGCCACCGCCTCGAAGGGCAGCACATAGAGTCGCGAGGGGCTTCCGGCCGACCAGCGCCGGCTGAGCAGGTTGGCGATTTCCAGCACCGCCCGCTCGTGGCGTATCCCACCGAGACGGCAGAAGACGTAGTCCAGCCCCACGCCGCGGCGCAACATCATCCACGCCGCCACGGCCGAGTCGAAGCCGCCGGAAAGCAGTGCCACCGCCCGGCCCTCCACACCCACCGGCAGACCTCCGGGGCCCCTGGTGCGGGAGGTGAAAAAGCGCATGTTGCCGCCGCGCACCTCGACCTGGGCGGTCACCTCGGGAGCCGTCAGGTCCACCTTGCCATGGGCCGCGAGACGGGCGCCGAGGCGCTCGTTGACCTCCTGGGAGCCGAGATCCGCGACACCGCGCACCTTGGCCCGCACCGCAAAGCGCCGCCCACGCACCTGCTCGCCGAACAGCGCCTCTCCCCGTTCGAGCAGGTGCTCGACTCCGACATAGGCTTCCTCGATGCAGGGCGAGAGGGAATGCACGCCAAAAACCCGGCCGGCGATCTCGAAGGCCCGCGGATCATCGGCCTCGAGGTAAATCCGCACGTGATCCCGAGTGAGCCGCCCACTGACACCCTCGCGCTGCAGGCCCGCACGCAGATTCTCCGCCAGGCGCCGGGTGAAACGCGACCGGGTGCGTGGCGCCTTGGTGACGATGTCGGAAGAAATGCGGATCAGCGCCTTCATCGCTCAGCCGCCGGCACCCGGGCAGTCATCACCGATCAGTGGCCCACCAAAGCCAGGTAGACGGCCTTGATCGCATGCAGACGATTCTCCGCCTGATCGAAGATCACCGAACGCTCGTGGTCGGCCACCGTGTCGCTCACTTCCTCGCCACGGTGAGCCGGCAGGCAGTGCATGAACACGGCGTGCTCGGAAGCCAGCGAGAAGAGTTCGTCGTTGACCTGGTAATCCATGAACAGCGCCCGCCGAGCCTGCGCCTCGTCTTCCTGGCCCATCGAGGCCCAGACGTCGGTGTAGACCGCATCGGCGCCACTGATGCCCTCGCGCAGGTCGGGGGTGTAGAGCACCTCCCCGCCGTGGGCCGCCGCCACTTCCCGAGCCCGATCGAAGACCCGCAGATTGGGCTCGTAGCCCCGGGGGCCGACGACGCTGACCTTCATCGCCGACAATGCGCCGGCAATCAACAACGAGTGGGCCACGTTGTTGCCGTCGCCGACGTAGGCCAGGTGCCGCCCCGCCAGATCACCGAAGCGCTGGCGAAGCGTCAACAGGTCGGCCAGGGCCTGGCAGGGGTGGAGCAGGTCGGTGAGCAGATTGACCACAGGCACCGAGGCCACCTCGGCGGTCTCCTCCACCAGCCGCTGGGAGAAGGTACGCATGCAGATGATATCGACCCAACGCTCGAGGTTGCGCGCCACGTCCGCCACACTCTCCCGCTTGCCGATCCGCCCCATCTCGGGCGTCTGGGTCACCGCCGTGCCGCCGAGCTGAGCCAGGCCCACCTCCCCGGTCACGCGGGTGCGCAGCGACGGCTTTTCGAAATAGAGGAAAGCCGTCTTGCCCCGCAGGGCATCGGCATAGCGAGCCGGATCGTCTGCCACGCTCAGCGCCAGGTCGAGCACCGAAGCCACTTCCTCGGCCGTCCACTCCCACAGGGCGACCAGATCGCGTCCCTTCATCGCTTCGTCTCCGCAGCCCCGGAGGGCGGCAAAAAAAGGCGGGGAGCCGCCGGACTCCCCGCCACGAAAGATCAGAGATAGTCCTCGAGCACCTCGGCCAGGTCGAGGTCCCCCTGCTCTTCGAGGCTGTAGGTGGCCCGTACCGCCGGCTTGGGGAAGTCCACCAGCCGGCGCAAGTCGATCGGCGTGCCGATGACGTAGGCATCCACCCCGGTGGCCGCCGCCTCGATGGTCTGCTGCAAGTCCGCGACCTGCTGGTCGGAATAGCCCATCGCCGGCAGCACCGTACCGGTGTCGGGATACTTGGCGTAGGTCGCAGCAATCGAGGCCACCGCCCAGGGCCGGGGATCGACGATCTCCGCCACACCGGCCTGCCGCGCGGCGACCACCCCCGCACCGTACTTCATCCCGCCATGGGTCAGAGTCGGCCCATCCTCGATCACCAGCACCTTCTTGCCCGCCAGGTCGGCACCTTCCTCGAGCACCACCGGCGAGGCAGCACGGATCACCCGAGCCCGGGGATTGAGCCGCGCGAGGTTCTCCTCCACCTGGGCGACGGTGGCCCGATCCGCGGAATCGATCTTGTTGATCACGAACACGTCGGCCTTGCGCGCGTTGGCCTCACCCGGGTGATAGAGTTCCTCGTGCCCAGGTCGCAGGGGATCGACCACCACGATGTGGATGTCCGGGGCGTAGAACGGCAGGTCATTGTTTCCCCCGTCCCAGAGAATCACGTCGGCTTCCTGCTCCGCCTGGCGAAGGATCTCCTCGTAGTCGACGCCGGCGAAGACCAGGTTGCCCACCACCACGTGAGGCTCGTACTCCTCGCGCTCTTCGATGGTGCACTTGTGGCGGTCCATGTCTTCGAGGGTGGCAAAGCGCTGACAACGCTGGGCCGCCAGATCTCCGTAGGGCATCGGATGCCGGATCGCCGCAACCTTCTTGCCCGCCTCCCGCAGCAGCCGGGCAATCTTGCGCGAGGTCTGGCTCTTGCCGCAGCCGGTGCGCACGGCACAGATCGAGATCACCGGCTTGGTGGCGCGGATCTCCGTGGCCGCCGGACCGAGGATGCGGAAATCGGCTCCCGTGGCCAGTACCCGACTGGCCAGGTGCATGACCGTCTCGTGTGCCACGTCGGAGTAGGCGTGGATCACCTCATCGGCCTTCAGCTCGACGATCAGCTTTTCCAGATCGGCCTCGTCACGGATCGGAATCCCCTGGGGATAGCCCTCGCCGGCCAGCTCGGCCGGATAGACCCGCCCATCGATATCGGGAATCTGGGTGGCGGTGAAGGCGACGACTTTCAGGTCGTCACGCCCCCGGAGCGCCACGTTGAAGTTGTGGAAGTCACGACCGGCTGCACCGGCGATGATGATCCGCGTCTGCGCCATCCGTTCCTGGGCCATCGGACCCTCCTCCCGCTGCCCGTCGAGCCGCGGGGTCGGAGATGGGGGGGAACCCTCGAGGCCGACAGGTTAGCGCGCTTTCAGGCCTTGCGCCGCTCGAGTTCGTCGATCTCCAGGCCCAGCTCCGCAGCGGCGGCGGCCAGGTCACCACCGTGCCGACCGATGGCGTGGGAGATCCGCAGTTTCTCGACGGCGGCAGCAGCCTGTTCGATGGTCTCGTCGAGCTTGCTGTCGAGGCTCACCAGGCGGCCGAGCGCCAGCAAGTCGGGATCTTCGACCCGGGCCCGCAGTTCCAGGTCGGAGGGCTGGATTTGCTCTCCGTGGGCCAGTACGGCCGCCCGCTCGAGTTCGTTTTCCAGCTCGCGCACGTTGCCCGGCCAGCGATAGGCCACTAGCCGCTCCATCGCCTCGGGAGCGACCATCAGCCCGGGTCGAGCGAGCTTCTCCGCCAGGCGATCGAGGATGAAATTCACCAGCAGGGGAATGTCCTCTGGTCGCTCGCGCAGAGACGGCAGGGGGATCGGCACCACCGACAGGCGATAGTAGAGATCTTCCCGGAATCGCTTGGCGGCGACCTCTTCGAGCAACTCGCGGTTGGTGGCGGCGACGATGCGCACGTCGGCCCTGCGGGTGCGGGTACCCCCGATGCGATCGTAGGTCCGATCTTGCAGCAAGCGCAGGATCTTCGACTGGAGCTGGATCGGCATCTCCCCGATCTCATCGAGGAAGAGCGTGCCCTTCTCCGCCGCCTCCACCTTGCCGATCGCCGTGGCGTTGGCCCCGGTGTAGGCCCCCTTCTCGTGGCCGAAGAGTTCGTTCTCGAGCAGGGTCTCGGGAATCGCCGCGCAGTTGATCGCAACGAACGGGCCACGGCGCCGCGGCGAGAGCACGTGCAAGGCCCGAGCCACCAGTTCCTTGCCGGTACCCGACTCACCGAGGATCAGCGCCGTCGCGTCGGAAGGCGCGACCTTCTCCACCAGCCGCGCCACCTCTTGCATCGGCGCGGCACGACCGAGCAGCCGGGGAACGTTCTTGCCTTTACCGAAGAGCAGACCCTGGGTGCGGGCAGCGCGACGCTCGACGAAGGCCCGCAGGCGTGGGGTAACCGGCTCGGTGTCATCGGGATGCAGGACTTCCTGCACTTCGAGCCGGAAGAGCCCGACGAGGTCCGCGGACTCGAGACCCTCGGTGACCACCACCAGAGGGAGCGCCGGATCCGCCGCACGACAGGCATCGCGCACCGCGCGCACGGCCTCGATCAGCGCCGCCCCCTCCCCCGCCGGGACGAAGACCACCGCGCCGACCGTCCCGGCGCGCCCGAGGCGCGGAGCCAGCTCTTCGATGGCGACGCCCTGGGGCGCGCCCTCGAACGCCGGGGCGAGGCGCTCGGCCCACGCGGCAATGCGCTGCGGGTCGGAACCACAGATCAGCAGTGGGACGAAACCAGTCCTGCTCTTCCTCGTCGCAGTCACGGAAGCCACAGATCTCCTCGGCGCAGGTGGACAGCGCGATGAGCACCAAGCATAGCCCATCGACCGGCCCGCGAGGCGGAATTCCTCTTTCAGCGCTGCTTTTGTGCCCCCTTCTGCAGACGCTCGAGCTGCTGCTGGAGGCGACGGATCTCATCCTGCACCCGCTTGACCCGCTGGACGTTGTCCATCCCCTTCTCGGCCTGCCGCTCCTTGTCGTCGTCGGGACCGATCCGGGGCAGGTAGGGGTTGTGCAGGGAGAGCACCCGGCGCTGGAGGTGGGCGATCTTTTGTTGCAGGGAGGCGATCTTCTGCTCCCGGGTCTCCCGAGGAGGCCGGGGCGCGGCAGCCTGCTGGTCGCTGCCGTATTTCTCGAGCAGCGAGCCGTAGTCCGGCTCGGCCGCAGCCGGTGGGCGGGCGGTCCGCCCATAGATCCGGGTCAGATCGTCGTTAGTGATCACCAACACCTCGTCGCCGCTGCCTTTGTCCACCCGGGTCGCCAGCACTGCCGGAGACTTGGCCCGCGGCAGCGCTCCGGTGGAGGGGCGGGCGGCCGTGGCCGGGACGCCGCCCTGCCCGGCCGCACCGGAGCCGGCCTGGCTGGCCTTCCCACCTCTCTTGGCCGCCTGCTCCTTCCTGGCCTTCTGGGCCCGATCGGCGGAGTCCAGGGCGGCCTGGTTGCCGGGCCCCACGATGAGGGTTCGGGAGGCCTTGGATCCCGGCTTGCCGTCCTTTTTCTGGGTGGCGGACGGCCGGGCATCGCCGGCAAGGGCGGGCAACAGGACGCCCGCCGCCAGGACGGCGACGAAGACGGTGGAGAACAACCTTCGAACGGACATCGTTTCCGCTCCTTTGGACCGATCTCCGGCCCTCCTGCGCCTGTCCAATATGGCACCCACGCCGGGGCCCCGTCCACACGGCGAGGTGGGTAGCGGGTCACGATCCGGTACAAATCGCGTCGCGACGAACAACCGGCATCGGCAGCGGATGCCCCTACCAGCCGAGGATCACATCCGTCAGCAGCACCCGCGGAGCGCCGGGGGGCCCACAGCGCCAGCGACCCGAAGGAGCACAGGGGGCGGGACGGATGGTGACCGGCGCGAGGGCGTCGTCGACTTCGAGGGAGGCGGCCCGCAGGCTCCCCTGCCCCTTCCAGGCGCCTTCGACCAGCAGGCGACCCTCGGTGGCCAGGATTCCATCGAGGTGCAGGCCCCGGCTGCCGCACTCCCGCCGGGGAGGCCTGGTGGCCCCCGGGGCCTGCCAGTCACCCGGCAGCCAGCCGGAGCAGGCCAGGTCGTCCGGGCTCAGGTCGAGAAAGGGGTCGTCGGGCCCGCCCCGGCGCTGTTCGCCGGCGGTGTCCCCCACCTGAGGGTCGATCTGCAGGGCCACGGAGACGGCTGTACCGCCGCGGAGCCGGACTTCCCTCCCCCCGGCCACGAGTACCGCGCCCCGCAGCCCGTCGGCGACGATCTCGAGCGCGGTGGCGCTGGCGGCGGTGTCGAGCCAGACCACCCCGCCATCCCGGGGGAGGATCTGCTCCAGGGCCGTGGAGGGGCCGATGCCGTCGAGACGGAAGGTGCCGGCTGCCTCTTCCGCCCAGCGTCGGACACCCTGCACCCCCCGCCGGACCAGTCGCCGCCATCCTCCGGGCACGGGCCCGAGCCCCTCCCCGGCGCAGCCGAGCCGCACCCCGGAGTGTTCCTCGTCCCGGCGGGGAACCTCGGGCGGCGTGCGCCAGGGAGCGAAGGGGAAAGGGGTCGCACAGGCGCCCGAGGCCGGCGGACCGTTCCAGCCGCCACCGACCCGCAGCCGAAACCAGGGGTCGGCCACCGGATCGCTCAGGCCGAGCCACTGCTCGAAGTCGCTCCGCCCGTCGCCGTCCCGGTCATCGGCGGTGCCGTCGCCGTCGTTGTCTCGGCGCAGGGGCGCATCCGCGCTGGCCCAGGGTACCCCCGACGGCCAGTGCTCCCAGCTTCCCGCCGCCACCTGCAGCGCGCCGCCCACCACCGCCTCGCCCCCGCGAAAGGGGGCATCGTCTCCCCACAGCGCATCGCCCTGCACCACCAGAGGCCGATCGGGGCGACCCCAGTCGATGCGCCGCACCAGGCCGCGGGCCCGGGAGCCGACGGCCACGTCGGCGGGCGCCGCGGCCTCCACCTCCACCTCGATGCGGGCCAGACCTTGCTCGCCGGCCCATGCGGGGGGGCCGAAGATCGCCAGGCGCGTGACCCGCAGCGCGCCATCGGGGGCGACGACTGCATCGATGGCCGCCAACCGGTCGGCGGCAACCGGGTCGTCTGCCCGGAGTTCCACGTCGGGACCGGTGGCGGTGCCGGCCAGCCGGTCGGCGGGAGCGGGACCGTCGGGGGGGCGGAAGAGCGCACCGCCGGCCTGGCGGTACGTCACGTTCCAGGGCGGAGCCGCCAGACTCCACGGCGTGCCCCGATCGTCGCCGTCGGGATCCACCTCGCGATGGCTGCGGTCGACCTCCGCCAGTTCCGGAGGGGCGACCAGCCCCGGCCGCTCTTCCCACTCGAACCAGCGCGTCGCGAGCACCAGGGCGGAGATGGCTCCGCGCCGGGCCAGGGCCTGGCGAGCACGCCGCGACGCCCCGCGGCTCGCGCCCTGGACCATCAGCCACAGCCCCACCGCCGTCGCCGAAAGCAGCAGCGAGACCACCAGCACCGCCATCAACGCCGAGCCCCCCTCGCCGCGGGGCCGACCTCGGCCGCTGACCATCACCGTTCCTCCAGGGCGATCTCGCGCTCGAAGCGGCCGCCACCCTTCATTTCGACTGTCAGACGCACGCGCCTGACCCGGCCGCGGCAGGCCCGGGAGGCGGAGTCGTCGGCACCGCCGCAGGGCGCGATGGAGGTGCCCTGCCCGTCGAGCGCCGTGACCTCGAAGAGGACCACGTCGTCGATCAGGGGCTGCACGATGCGAAAGCGACCGGTGCCCGCCCGCCGCGCGTCATGCACGAAGGTCACCCGATAGAGGGTACCGGCGCGGGCGTCACCGGGATCGGTGAAGGGCCCCGCGTCGATGCTCTCCACCACTCCGTCCCGCCGGGCCAGCTCACTGCCGTCGGCCAGGGTGATCCGGTCGCTGGAGTCGAGGTCGGCCTCGAAGCGGGCCCGCAGGCGACCGCCGCGAGAGCCTGCGCGGCGATAAAAGATCACCACCTCGTCGTTGCCGGTGGTGGTCCGTGGGTAAATCCCGGCGATCTGCTCTTCGGGGTCACGAGCCAGGGCGGGGTCGGCAGCGTCCAGGTCGCCGCGGATGCCCAGCGCTCCGGAATCGAGCAACTCGACGGCCTCGTCGGGGGAAGACTCGGCACCGGCGGCGGGCAGACCGGCACCGGCGCGAGAAACCTCCGCGACCATGCGGTCGAGGGCCCAGTGGGCCGAGGCAGCCCGGGTGGAGATCTCCCCCAGATCGGCGGCCAGGCCCAGGGTCCCCCGACAGAGGGTGAGCACGACGAGAACCGCCACCAGGGAGAGCAGCACACCCACCAGCGAGCCCGCGGTGGCGAAACCCCGCGTGTCGCCCGGCCTCCTCATCCGCGCACCCAGATCAGCCGCACCCGGCGCCGGCGGCCAGCCTCGAGATAGCTCACACGCACCCGCAGGCGGCAGCCGGGGGCGTCGCCGAGAGCTGCCGCCGCGCCGCCGGCACCGAGTCCCTCGAGGCGGGCCTCGATGCGTCCGTCGGGCAAAGGCTCGAGCAGTTCGCTCCACTCCGGCGGAGCGCTGCCGTCCCGCGTGTCCAGCAGGCCCTCCTGCTCGCTGTCGTCCACACCGAAGTAGCCTGGCAAGCGGTGGAAGCTGACCGCATCGAGCCGAGCGGCCACGGTCTCGGCCACGCCGCGGGCCCGGTCGAGGCGGTCCGCCGCGCGCAGGTGGTGGACGGCGGTGTGGAGCAGGGAGAGTACGCTCACGGCGAGCAGACCCGTCAGCGCAAACGCCGCCAGGGCTTCGATCAGAGTGCTGCCCCGGCCGGGCGGCGGAAGCACCGCGGGAGATGTCACGAAAGGATCGGGTTTCTGGCTCATGCCGCTAGAGCAAGCAAGACTCAGGCCAACGAAAACTCCACGCTCGAGCGTCGCTTTTCCATCGAAGGCGTCCGCATCCGGACAGGTGCCCCGGACACTGTCCGGTCACCCCGGCGCCGCACCGCGTTGACGGGGACGCGCCACGGTACTGCGCCACTACCGGCACCCGCGGCGCAACAGCACCGATTCTCGACCGTTTGCCCTGTGGACAACACCGTTTCAGCGCCGTGCGTGACCATCAGCCGCGAACTATGTCGTGCGGTGGCTTGCTCAAAGAAAGGATCGGATCGCCGCTACGCGCGACCTATCCC
>JALTMS010000457.1 GCA_027001345.1 Acidobacteriota bacterium
ATGCGGGAGATGCCCGCGTTTCGCAGCGCGTCCATCGCCGCCAGCACGCGGCCGTAGGCCACCTGGACGTCGGCCTCGAGAAAGACGGCTGCGTGGGGGCCGGCGCCGCCGCGCTGACGGACCCCCCCCACCAGCAGGTCATCGACCACCGGGCTTCCCGCGACATAGAACTGGCCGGCGCGGTCAATCTGGATCGTCACCCGCTGCTCCTCGATCGGCTCGGCGGAGACCGCCTCCGGGAGGCTGATGTCGATTCCCCGGGTCAGCATCGGTGCCGAGACCATGAAGATGATCAGCAGCACCAGCATCACGTCCACCAGGGGCGTGACGTTGATCTCGGCCAGAGCGGTGCGCGGTCCCGAGCGCGTTGGTGCCGCCATCGCTCAGCCCACCCGCCGGCGCCGCTTTTCGAGCAGATGGGTGAAGTCGTACTGGAACTCCTCCATCTCGATGCTCAGCACCCGCACCTGGCGCAGGAAATAGTTGTAGGCCACCGCGGCGGGAACGGCGGCGACCAGGCCCGCGGCGGTGGCGATCAGCGCTTCGGCGATGCCGGGAGCATAGGTTTCGAGACTCGCCGCACCGGTCATGCCGATGTTCTGGAACGAACTCATGATGCCCCACACCGTGCCGAACAGGCCGACGAAAGGGGCCGTGCTGGCCGTGGTGGCGAGGAAGGTCAGCGAGCGCTCCATGTCGCGGGTATTGGCCGCGGCAGTGCGGGCGATCATGCGTTCCACATCGGCGATCGCCTCCTCGTCGAGTGCTCTTCCGCCGCTCTGGGGAGACTCGAGGGAGAGCTGACTGACCTCGTGGAAGGCCGCCTTGAACAGGGCGACCACCGGAGAATGGGGCCATTTCTCGGCCAGATCCCGCAATTCCGCCAGCCGTGCGCCGCCGTGGAAGCGTCCGAGGAAGGCCCGGGTTTCGCGGGCCGCGGCGCGGAAAACCCGGGCCCGGGCGACGATGATGCCCCAGCTCGCGATGGAGGCGAGCAGCAGCAGCAACAGGACGAATTTGGCCACGATACCGGCGTCGAGCACCAGATCGAGTACGCTCGGGCCCGCCTGGGCGAGGGGAAATGCACTCAGCACGTTGCCTCTCCACGGGCCGCAGGCGCCAATCCGGCGCGTCGCCGCGCCAGGCCACCCGGACCGCTCGGAAGCTAGCATGGCGGCGGGCCGTCGGGCAAACCGCTGCCACGGCCGGTGGTGGACGGCCGGCGGGTTCGCTACGCCTCAAGGGGTGAAGCTGCGGGCAGACTCCTCTTCGGCAAAGACTTCGAGAATGCGAGCGAGGCGAGCGAAGAGGGGAATCGGTTCGCCCTTGCGGATGGCTCGGGCGAAGAGGGGCAGCCAGCGGGCGAGATGCTCGCCGACGAAGCGGCGCTGGGCGTCGAGTACCTGCTCGAGGGCGGGCCTGTCGCCGGTCTGGCGCGCAGCGAGTTCGTGCCGGCAGAGATACTCCATGAACTCGAACTCGGTGGTGATGAAATCGACCGGCTCGCCGGCGCCGGAGGCATCGAGGCCCTGCTCCTTGTAGCACTGGCCGACCCACTCGGTGGAAGGGCCGAGCAGCTTGCCGTCGATGTACCACGAGGCATAGGGCGGGGAGGGGACGCCGCCCCGGGAATTGACGAACAGCCGCACCTGTTCGTTGCGGGCCTTGGTCAGGTCGCGAATCGGGAACAGTTCGAGCAGGCTCTCGACCGCTTCGAGAGTTCCGGAGTAGGCCGTCATCCGGCGGTCGAACTTGGACTGCCGGTAGCGCTCTCCGGGGCCGGGGGCATCGTCCTCCTCCGGCTCGGGGAGTTCGTGGAACAGCGGACCCACGTTCTCGTAGACCCAGGTTCGGATCCTCAGGTCGAATTCAAGATCCGGCGGCAAATCTGCCGTTCGCTCGCTCATGCCTGCTCCTTGGGGCTCCGCCGACCGGAGTCCGTGCCGGGAAAGACTTCCATTGATAGCATGATCCCGGTCCTCGGTGCAGCCCCGGGGCGGGAGGCGAGCGTTGGGCGCAAGCGAACTGGATCTCTCACCCGAGCTGATCCTGCGTCATATCGGCGACGGTCTGATTCTGGTGGATCTCGAGGGGACGATCCTCTATGCCAACGATGCCTTCGGCCAGATCGTCGGTCGCGACGGAGCGGACGTGGTGGGTCGGCGGCTGAGTGATCTGCTGGCCGAGGAAGAGGTGCGGCGCATCCTGCCTGCTGAACTGCTGCCCCTCGAGGACGAGCCGGTGGCTCACTTCAACGTGGGCCTGTCCCGGCCCGATGGCAGCCAGGGTGCCTACTGCTTTACCGCATGTCCGGTGCGTGACGCCGAGGGGCGGCTGGTGGCCCTGCTGGAGAACTTCCGCGGCATGGATCGGCTGCGGGACGTGATTCTCGGTCTACGTGAGGTCAACGCTGCGATCGAGGTCGAGCGCCGACGGACCGAGCAGATCGTCAACTCGATCGCCGACGGGATCTTCACCGTCGATGAACAGCGCCGGATCCTCTCCTTTTCGCAGAAGATGGCGGAGATCACCGGCATTCCGGCCCAGCAAGCCGAGGGCAGGGCGTGCGAGGAGGTTCTGCGGGGTTCGAAATGCGGCAGCGACTGTCCCCTGAGCTGGTCGATCGAGCATGGACAGGTGGTCGATGGCTGCCGGGAGGTGCTGCGAGTCGGCGGGCGGGACCTGCCGGTGGCGATCACCACGGCTTTCTTGCTCGACGAAGAAGGTCGCCGGGTCGGTCTGACCGGTGTGCTCAGCGACCGGAGCGAGGTCGAGCGACTGCATCGAGAACTCGAGGAGCGCTACTCGTTTCGCAAGATCATCGGCCGTTCCCGGCCGATGCAGGATCTCTTCGAGGTCGTCGAAGCGGTTTCGGGAACCGATGCGACCGTGCTGATCAGCGGTGAGTCGGGAACCGGCAAGGAACTCGTAGCCCGCGCGATTCACTACGGTTCATCCCGGCGGGCGGCTCCGTTCGTGGTGATCAACTGTGCTGCGCTGAGCGAGACCCTGCTCGAAAGCGAACTGTTCGGGCACGTGCAGGGAGCGTTCACGGGTGCGGTGCGGGACAAGGTGGGACGCTTCGAGCTGGCCGATGGGGGCACGATTTTTCTCGACGAGATCGGAGATACCTCTCCGGCGATGCAGGCCAAGCTGCTGCGGGTGCTCGAGGAGCGAACCTTCGAACGCGTCGGCGAGGCGCGGACGCGCAGCGTCGATGTGCGAGTCCTGGCGGCGACCCACCGCGACCTGCTCGAGCGGGTTCGGGACGGCCGATTCCGGGAGGATCTCTACTATCGCCTGGCGGTCGTGCCGATCCGAGTGCCGCCGTTGCGGGAACGACGTGACGACATTCCCCTGCTGGTCGATCATTTCATCGCCAAGTACGCCCGGCGCTATCTCGGCGAGCGCGGTGGAGAGTTTCGCGGCATCTCGAACCGAGCGCTGGCGATGCTGCTGGAATATCCCTGGCCGGGGAACGTGCGCGAGCTGGAGCATGCTGTCGAGTACGCCCTGATCTCCGCGCGGGAAGACCGTATCGAGCGGGCCTTCCTGC
>JALTMS010000458.1 GCA_027001345.1 Acidobacteriota bacterium
CCACCGCGTCGTCCCTCTCGCGAGCCTGGTTGACGACCAGCGGCCGTCGAGGGCATGAACGAGCGCCGGATCGGGGGACGGCCGCTCGGGCCATCTCGGGAGTTTCGAGCGAAACGAAGGCGAATCCGCGAGGACGCCCGGTTTCCCGATCGGTGACGACGTGAACATCCGTGACTGTTCCGTAAGAAGAGAACAGTTCACGCAGTTCCTCGTTGGTCGTGGAAAAAGGGAGGTTGCCGACGTAAAGACGCGTTGCCATGACTGAGGGGACTCGATCCCAGAATGCACGCCCGGCCCCCATTGGCCGCGGAGTGGTCGGGAGCATTAAACCCCATGCCGGACCGGGGGTAAAGGCCCTTTGTGCAGATCCTTCTCGGCCCTCGCCCCAATCCCTCCCGATACCGCCCCCTCTCCGTGGAGCGAAGAATGTTGCCGCGTGCCCCCGGGGGGAGCCCGGACGATGCGCGCCGGGCTGCCCGGAGGTGCAGAGAGGAGAGCCAGCGACGTTCTTCGCCCCACGGCGGATGCTATGCTCGTCAAAGGCGTTGGCCCGGTTGATGCGTGGAGCTTGGAGGTCAAGCGCTGCGAATTCGTGCATCGATCCGGGTGGGAGGTACGAGGAAGCGAGAGGGGTCTGGTGACCTCCGCGGCCTTCAAAGCCGTCCGCTCCGGTGGTCGAGCCATCGGAGGGTGGGTTCGATTCCCACACGCTTCCGCCATTCTCCCGTCCTGCCGAGAACGTCCAAGGGCCACCGCCCTGATCCGGTCGGTTGATTCGCAGCCGGACGGAAGCGAGATTGAGGAGGTGAGCGCCCTGGCCCCCATCTCCCGGCTTCGGCCCGGCATTCAGGCGCTGTATGCGGCAGTACTGATCGCCGCGGTGATCACCTCCGGCCTGCTGCGCTCGTTCCACGATCAGACGCCGCGGCTCTTCCCCGGAGCTTTCGGCAGCCTCCTGGCCCTGGGCACCTTCGCGCTGCTGGCCCTGCACCTGCTCGAGCGCAGGGAGGGCCGGGACCTGCTCGGCGAGGCGGCCAATCCCGCCGGCCTGCGGGTGGAGGTGGCCATACCTCTGCTGACCGTGGTGCTGGCCGAGAAGTGGGTTTCGGTCGACCTGCTGGCCTCGGCGTGGCAGTGGATCGACCACTCTCTGAGCGACCCCCGCCTGGCCGATGCGGTCTACCGCGGCTGGACTGCGCTTGCCCTGCTGGGAGTGGCGCTGGCGAGCGTCTGGGTGCTCAGGCAGAGCCGTCACCGGCTGCTCCGAACCCTCGAAGTGCCGAGATTCTCACGAGCGCTGCTGCTGACCGGGGCGGGATTCGCCATCACCAGCGCGGTAGCCTGGACGCTCGTGATCGCCACCGGAGCCTGGTCGGCGCCCTATCGCGGCCTGCCGCCGTCGCTCCTGATGGCGGTGGCCGCCAGCCAGACGGTACGCGGCGCCGCCGAGGAACTGTTCTATCGGGGAGTGATTCAGACCGGGCTGGTGCGACTGCTGGCCGAGACGGGCCTCGGCGAGGGGCGCACGCCCCGATTGCTGGCGATCGTGACAGTCAGTACGGGATTCGCCGTCGAGCACTACGATCCGGGCATGACGCCGGCGGCCAATCTGCGCCCCCTGCTCTTCGTCCTGGTACTCTCCGCGACCCTCGGCACGTTGCTCGAGGTCTCGCGCAACCTCTACCTGGTCATGGCGCTGCACGTGCAGATCAACCTGCTCGTCGCGGGGCTCTGGCCACTGCCCCTCGGCCCGGAGGGCCAGACCCTGCTCCCCCCGGGGACACTGGTGGCGCTGCTGCTGGTGGTGGTCTTCGTCGGTGTGGTGATCCGCCACCGTCGCCGAGGCTTCGCCTGAAGCCGGTCAGTTGAAACAGATGTGGGCGGCCATCTCCTGGATGAAACGTCGCGTATCGAGGGGCTGGGCTCGAATCGTGCGGCCCATGTAGCGGATCGATACGGGGGCGACACTCTCGTCGGTCGCCGCAATCAGCACCTGGGCCGAGACGCCGGCTTCGAGATGCTCGAGATCCTCCCGCGTTGCCACGCGGCAGCGCCTGGGAAGTCCTTCGACGGTGCTGGATTCTTCGGTGACGGTGCAAAGCGGGTCTTCAAGATGGACGGTCTTCATTCCCCGTAGCTCCTTTCCCCTTGCCACGGATCGGCTGCTCAGCCGGCCCGGGAAGCTTCTTGCTCGTCGAGCATCTCCGAGAGGAAGCGATCGAGTTCCCAGTCGACTTCGCCGATCATCACGGTGCCGTCCGGGAGAATGCCCGCGCAGGCGCAGGGCACCGGATCCCGCGTGCCGTCCTCTTCCTCGTCTTCGAGAAAGAAGTCGATCAGGCGCTCACCGGGTCGGGAGAGAAGGAGCCAGAGGTTCTGGCCCGAATCCCACGCCGCCTCGCCGCCAACGACGAAACCATCGACGGGACGAAGCTGGTGGTGACCCGGCTCACCGCGGGTCGTCATCCTGGCTGTGGTCTGGGTTTCCGACTTCATCTTCCCTCTTCCTCGATTCATCAGGTGCTCTCTCGGTTGGGCTCGTGCTTTCGCTCGAGCCCTGCAGGCAACCCAGTAGAGCAACCCTTGTGCCAGCGTTCCCCCGGCTGCATGTCTGCCCCACTCTTCGGCAGGAAAGCCGTGAACTTTCGGGGCTTTGCGCGGAATCTCCCCGGAGCGGGATCGCAAGGATCCTGCAAGGAGTGTCCGAATCAGGTCGCCTGAAGGGGATCAGGGGTGTCAAATATTGACACCCCCACCGGGAGAATCCGCCAAGTGACTACAAACAAAATAGTTGGCGGAAAAACGCAGTGTCCGTATCCGGACACTGCGGCTCAGGCAGGGTGGATATCCTTCGGTCGCGGACGCCTGGTGGCCGCCGGCTCGGCAGGGCGGGAGAGCCGGCTCGCCGATGCGGGAGCCAGGCCGTAGCGCTCGATGCGGCGGTAGAGAGTGGCCCGCGGCAGACCGAGAATCCGTGCGGCCCTCTTCTTGTTGCCCCCGCAAACCTCCAGCACCCGGGCGATGTGAGCCCGCTCCACCTCGGCCAGGCTGGGTAGACGATCGTCGTCCTCCACCGGGGCGAACAGCTCCAGGTCGTCTTCGCCGATCACCTCACCCTCGGCCCGGACCATCGCACTTTCGAGCAGATGCTCGAGCTGACGGACGTTGCCGGGCCAGCGGTGGGTCATCAGGCGCTCGAGGGCCGCCGGGGAAAGGGCCAGGTCGCGGCCTTCCCTGCGGGAGAATCGTTCGAGGAAGAACCTCGCCAGCAGGGGAATGTCGGAGCGCCGCTCCCGCAGCGGCGGAATGCGAATCACCAGGGTCGCCAGCCGGTAGTAGAGGTCCTGGCGAAAGCCGCCGCCTTCCATTTCCTGGTCCAGATCCGCGTTGGTCGCTGCGATGATGCGCACGTCCACGTTGATGTCGGCGTCGCCGCCCACCGGGCGGATGCACTTTTCCTGGATCGCACGCAGCAGGCCGATCTGTACCCGGGCCGGAGCGGTGGCGATTTCGTCGAGGAAAACGGTGCCCCCCTGAGCGGGGAGCCTTCACCGG
>JALTMS010000459.1 GCA_027001345.1 Acidobacteriota bacterium
CAGTCACTACGGCTGGCGGCTGATCGAGCGCAGCCTGGACTGGGCGCTGGGACCGGAGAGCGGGGTCGATGTGGACGGGCCGGTGGTGGCCTGGGGCACGTCGACCGGATCGGTGGGGGCGGCCCTGGCGGCCTGGGGTCTTTACCTGCTCTCGGTCACCGGTTCGTGGCAGATCGAGCCCGGCGACGGGGTGGTGCTGATCGCCGCCTTCTTCTGGGCCTGGCACGTGCTGCTGGTGGGGCGTTTCGCCGGCCGCTACCCGGGTATCCCCCTGGCCATGATCCAGTTTCTCGTCTGCTCGACGTTGAGCCTCGCCGGCGCCCTGCTCTTCGAGCGGCCCCGCTGGACCGTGCTGGCCGAGGGCTGGGTCGCCCTGGTCTGGGCCGGCGCCTTTTCGGTGGGCGTGGCCTATACCCTGCAGGTCATCGCCCAGCGCAGGGCGCTGCCCTCCCACGCGGCGGTGATCCTCAGCCTGGAGGCGGTGTTTGCTGCTCTGGCGGGCTGGGTGTTTCTCGATGAACGCCTGGGTCCGCGGGCGCTGATCGGCTGCGGGCTGATGCTGGCGGGGATGCTCGCCGCTCAGTACACGGCTTTTTCCGGGGGGAGGGCTCAGTCGCCCCGCCGGCGCAGAATCCGGTAAAGAGCCAGGCCGGCGGAGACCAGAGAGCCGGCGCCGATCAGTCCCTTCAGCGCACCCTTACGGCGCCCGGCGAGCAGCATCGTGGCCAGCGTGCCGACGTGGCGACCGACTTCGAAGATACGGCTGGTCTGCTGGACGCGCTCACCCAGGTGGCGCACTTCCACTTCCACCGCAACGCGGTTGGCGGCGATCTTCTCCCGCAGCAGCTCCCGGCGGTGGGCGAGTTCATGCATCGTCCGTCCTCCGGGCCAGGCGCTGCCGGTCCTGGCGTAACTCGGAAAGGCTGGCGGCAAAGGGGGGGGAGGATCCCTTCACTCGCCGGCGCAGGGCCAGGGCCAGGGCAGCGGCCAGCAGAAGGTCGGCGACCAGCAACACGGCGCAGGCGATCACCCGCTGCTCCCAGAAGACCAGCACCACCAGCAGGTGCCCGGTCAGCCAGGCGGACACCGCCACACCCGCCGTCGAGACGGCCAGTACCAGCGTGGCCACCAGCCGCTGCTTTTCTACTTGCAGCTCCACGCCGAACAGTTCGATGCGCAGTTGCAACCCCTCGGCCAGTCGGGCGAGCAGGGTAGAAAAGCTCTCGTAGAGGCTCTTGCGGGAGTCGGCGTTCACCCGACGTTTCTATCACAGGGGCTGCGGGGCGACAATCCGGAGGGAGAATGTGTACGATGGGGCAGGATGCGAGGAGTCGTTGAGCTTGAGCATGGAGTCCACATCGCTGCCGCCGGCGCTGGAGCTGAAGGAGGTGTTCTTCGGTTACGGTGCCGATGACGTGCTGGAAGACGTCAGTCTGACCCTCGAGGCAGGCAGCTTTCTGGCCGTGGTGGGCCCCAATGGTGGCGGCAAGACGACCTTGCTCAAACTGGTGCTCGGGCTGCTGCGACCTCGAAAGGGGCGAATTCGGGTCTGGGGGCTGCCACCGGAGCAGGCGCGACGCCTGGTGGGCTACGTGCCCCAGTCGCGCACTTTCCACCAGGGCTTCCCGATCACCGTCGAGGAAACCGTGCTCCTCGGTCGCCTCGGCACGGGCTCCGACCTGGGCGGTTTTTCTCGCGAGGACCGGGTCGTGGCCCGGCAGGCCATGGAGCGGGTGGAGGTGGCCGACCTGGCCCGGCGCCAGCTCCGCACCCTCTCCGGCGGCCAGCTTCAGCGGGTGCTGATCGCCCGGGCCCTGGCGGGCAACTCCCGCATTCTGCTGCTCGACGAGCCCACCGCCAACGTGGACGCCCGGGCGGAGGAAGACGTCTTCGAGCTGCTGCGCCGCCTGCAAGGGGAGACCACCATCGTGGTCGTCTCCCACGACGTGGGCTTCATCACCAGCTATGCCCGCCAGGTGGCCTGCGTCAATCGTCGGTTGGTTTGCCATCCCACCGCCGAGCTGACCGGTGAGGTGATCCAGCAGATGTACGACACCCCGGTGCGCCTGATCCAGCACGGTCATCGTCACGGTCACCACTAGGAGCCCCTCCCGCGATGGAGTTCTTCAGCGCCCTGGCCCAGCACACCTTCCTCCAGTACGCCCTGCTCGGCGGCCTGCTGGCCTCCGTGGGCTGCGGGGTGATGGGCACCTACGTGGTGGTCAAGCGTATCGGCTACCTGGCCGGGGGCATCGCCCACGCGGTGCTCGGCGGCATGGGTGTGGCCTACTTCTTCGGCGCCGCGCCGATCGTCGGCGCCCTGGTGGCAGCCCTGGTGGCGGCCTTGCTGGTGGGCTGGGCCAGCCTCGGTCGAGAAGAGGAGCGGGACGCGATCATCGGCGCCCTGTGGGCCAGCGGCATGGCTCTGGGCATCCTTTTCATCTCCCAGACCCCCGGCTACAACGTGGACCTGATGAGCTACCTCTTCGGCAACATCCTGATGATCTCTTCGTCGGACTTGCTGCTGATGGCAGCGCTCGATGCGGTGATCATCGGCGCCACCCTGCTCTTCGCCAGGCTCTTTCTCGCTGTGTGCTTTGACGAGCAGTTTGCCCTGGTGCGGGGGGTGCGGGTGCGGCTGGTCTACCTCTTCCTGCTCTGCCTGGTGGCGCTGACGGTGGTGCTGCTGGTGCGGGTGGTGGGTCTGATCCTGGTCATCGCCCTGCTCACCCTGCCCGCCGCCATCGCCGGGCAGCTCGTGGGCACCGTGCGCCGGATGATGGTGGTGGCCACGGTCCTGGGCGCCGTCTTCACCACCTCGGGCCTGGCCCTGGCCTACGGCCCCGACCTGCCTGCCGGCGCGGTGATCGTGCTGCTCGCCGGCCTGACCTACCTGGCGGTGTCCGTGCTGCGTCGACGCGGATCCAGGAGCCGATTCGGGCTTCGGCAATCAGGGCGATGAGATGGGATTGACAGCCAGGGAAGGGGGGGTAGACTCCCGGGGTACTCTCAGGGGTGTAGTTTGAGGCGTAGCATAACTCCCGAAAGGAGTCATGTATGCGCCAGCCTGGAAAACGTTCAAGAGCTGCGAATGTGTTGCTTGCCGCGCTCGTGCTGCTTGCCGTGGCGGGCGTCGTCTCGCCCGCGGCCGCGAACTGCGGCTCTTTCTACTTCGAGTTGGGCTACGACCCGGCGACCATGACTTCGGCGAGTTCCATCCACGGCACGATCAGCGATGCGGACATTGCCATCGTCACCGGCTGGGAGGGCAAGCTGCCTGTGGGCTATGACAACACGGGGAGCATCTCCTACGTTCCGACGAGATTACTGGGTGAACTTCGCGATCAACTCGAGCAGAGCCAGGCTCCCGAGGCCGGGGATGCGCTGGGGTGGATCCGGGAGAAGATGGGAGCCTATTCGAGTACCCCGACTCCAGAGATCGCCAGCAATCTCCTTTCCGCCATCACTGGGTCGGAGAAGTCCTACTTTTGCGGCAAGAAGGCGCTGCCCGACGGCCACTGCCCGAGCGATTGCACTCCTACCGACAATC
>JALTMS010000460.1:0-2239 GCA_027001345.1 Acidobacteriota bacterium
CAGTGAAGACGATCTCGTCGGGCTCGGCGCCGATCAGCGCCGCCACCTGCTGCCGGGCGCGATCCACGGCCTGCCGAGCGCGGCGGCCAAAGACGTGGCTGCTCGAGGGATTGCCGAAGTGCTGCCGCAGCCATGGCTCGATCGCGCTGGTCACACGCGGATCGACAGGAGTCGTGGCGTTGTAGTCCAGGTAGATCGGGTCGGGCACAGCGCTCAGCTCGCCTGCTCCACCATCTTCAGCATCGCAGTCTCGACCTCGGTGGCGACCGCCTTCATCGCATCGTCGGAACCGAAAGTCTCGAGCATCTGGCTGGGCAGCATCATGCCGATCACCGCCTTGCCGTCGCCCTCGTCCCAGACCGAGATGCGGCAAGGCAGGGCCATGCTCACCCGCATGTCTGAACCGAGTACCTTGGCCGCATGGTGGGGGTTGCAGACCTCGAGCACCCGACACTCGCGGGTGAAGTCCACGCCCTTCGAACGCATCTTCTCCTTCAGGTCGTAACTGTGCAGGACGGCGAATCCCTGGGCGGCAACAGCGTCGTTCAGGTCGGCCACGGTCTGATCCACGTTCTTGTCGGTCTTGACTACATGCAGCATCGGAGCCTCCTGTGGTGGTGTCATGGAGCGGCGGCAAGGCGAAGGGCGCCGGCCCGCCGCGGATCGGAGACAGCCAGCGCGCGCCCGCGGCGTATGCCCACCGCCTGCACGTCGCCGATCTCCTCTACTTCCTCGATAGCGTAGCCCATGCGGCGCAGTCCGGCGAGCGTCGAGGGCATCAAGCGCAGGCCGGCGCGGGATTCGCATCGAATCGGGTCGCGCTCCGGATTGGGAGGTGGCCACTGGTGGTGGAAGCGGGGCGCCGCCACAGCCTCCTCGAGGCTCATTCCATAGTCCACCACATTGATGATGACCTGAAAGACACTGGTAAAAATCGTCGGTCCGCCGGGACTGCCAAGCACCATTTCGAGCTGTCCGTCCCGGCTGAAGACGAAGGTCGGCGTCATCGACGAAAGCATCCGCTTGCCGGCCTCGACCTTGTTCGCTTCACCGCCCACAACGCCGAACATGTTGGGCACCCCGGGCTTGGCGGAAAAGTCGTCCATCTCATTGTTGAGCAGGAAGCCCGCCCCCCGGACCACGATGCCGCTGCCGTAGGAAGCGTTGAGGGTGGTGGTATTGCTGACCGCCATGCGATTTCTGTCCACCACCGAGAAATGAGTCGTCTCCGTGCTCTCCCGCCGAGGCCGGCCGGCTCCGATACTCCGGGGATCGCTCTTCCGCTCGAGGTCGATCACCGCCGCTCGCTCGGCGGCGTAGACCTCGTCGATCAAACCCGCCACGGGTACCGGATAAAAGTCGGGATCCCCCATCAGCGCCGCCCGATCAGCGAAGACTCGTTTCTCGATTTCGGCGACCAGGTGCACCTGAGACGCGGAATGCCAGCGCTGGACGGGAAAGTGTTCGAGCATGTTGAGCATCTCGATCAGCGCGATCCCCCCCGACGAGGGGGGCGGCATGGAAACGACGCGGCGGTCGCGGAAGCGGCCTTCCACCGGTGGACGCCAGCGAGCCTCGTAGCCCGCCAGGTCGTCGAGGGTGATCAGCCCGCCGCCACGTCGCATTTCCTCGACGATCAGTCGGGCCGTCCTTCCCTCGTAAAAACCTGCGGGCCCCTCGGCGGCGATCCGGCGCAGTGTCTCGGCCAGTTCGGGCTGCCGCAGCACCTCCCCCTGGCCGACCGTGAAGTAGTCGGCGAAGTTGTTCACCCGCCGATACGCCTCCGGCAGGCCGGTGAAGGACTTCCGCGCGCGCTCCAGGGACTCGGCGGTCCAGGCATCGATCTCGAATCCTCGCTCGGCAAGCTCGATGGCCGGCGCAAGCATTTCCGCCCAGGGACGTGATCCATGCCGACGATGAGCCTCCCATAGGCCACGCACCGAGCCGGGAACCCCCGCCGCGAGATGGGAATGGAGGCTCAAACCCGGTACCACCCGGCCATCCGCAGCCTGGAAGAGTTTCTCGCTGGCCCCAGCCGGCGCGGTCTCGCGGTAGTCGAGAGCTTCGATGCTGCCGTCGGGCAAGTGAATCAGCATGAAACCACCACCGCCGATGTTGCCCGCGTTGGGAAAACACACCGCCAGTGCGAAATGCACCGCCACGGCGGCATCGACCGCGTTGCCGCCCTCGTCGAGCACGCGCTGGCCGATCTGCCGGGCCAGCGCGTGCTCGACGAGGG
>JALTMS010000460.1:2249-3548 GCA_027001345.1 Acidobacteriota bacterium
CGCGAGTCGTTGCGCTGCTGCTGCTGGCGGCGGCCGCCGCCAGCAGCAGCAGCGCAACGACTCGCGGGTGTCTCCCGGCCGTCATTCTCACTGATCGCTCCTTTCTCCGGTCTGCCGGCGCGGATCGAGGATATCTCGCAGCCGCTCGGCGGGTAACACGCCTTCTTCGAGAGCCACGTCTTCCACGCTGCGCTCCTCGTCGGCCGCGCGCCTGGCGATGGCGGCAGCACGCTCGTAGCCGATCTCGGGCACCAGAGCCGTGGCCAGTGCGAGGCTCTCTCCCAACCGTGCCTCGATCGCCGCGCGGCGAGCCTTCAGACCGGCAACGACCCTTTCAGCAAACAGGCGCGTCGCCCGCGCCAGCAGACGAATCTGCTCGAGCAGATTGCGAGCCATCAGCGGTTGCATGGCGTTGAGTTCGAAATGTCCCTGCAGGCCGGCAAGGGTGATCGCCGCGTCGTTGCCGATCACCTGGGCGCAGACCTGGATCAGCGCCTCGGCGATCACCGGATTGACCTTGCCCGGCATGATGCTCGAGCCGGGCTGGACGGCGGGAATCTCCAGCTCGCCGAGACCGAAACGCGGGCCCGAAGCGAGCCAGCGAATGTCGTTGGCGATCTTCGAAACCGACACCGCCAGGGCCTTGAGTGCACCGCTGCATCGCACGGCGCCGTCCCGGGCGCCCTGAGCTTCGAAATGATTCTCGGCTTCGACGAAATGCTTGCCGGTCAGTCGACACAGTCGCTCCGCCATCCGCCGACCGAACTCTGGATGGGTATTGAGCCCGGTGCCCACCGCCGTCCCTCCCAGCGGCAGCTCGCGCAGGGCGTCGAGGGCCTTGCGTAGATGGGCCCGTCCTCGATCGATCTGCGCCGCGTATCCCGAGAACTCCTGACCGAGTCGAATCGGTGTGGCGTCTTGCAGGTGGGTGCGGCCGATCTTGACGATCGAATCGAAGTCGCGGCTGCGGGCTTCGAGTTGCTCGTGGAGTTTCTCGAGCGCCGGCAGCAAATCGTCCTCCGCGGAAGTCACGGCGGCGATGTGAAGGGCGCTGGGAAAAACATCGTTGCTCGACTGACCGAGGTTGACGTGGTCGTTGGGGTGGACCGGATCCTTGCTACCGATCTTTCCACCGAGCAGCTCGATGGCTCGATTGGCGATCACCTCGTTGGCGTTCATGTGCGAGCTGGTGCCGGAACCCGTCTGGAAGATATCGACCGGGAAATGCCGGTCGTGTCGCCCGGCGACCACCTCCTCGGCAGCCTCGACGATCGCCTCGGCCAGCTTCGGCTCGAGCCG
>JALTMS010000461.1 GCA_027001345.1 Acidobacteriota bacterium
CTTTCACTGACTGTTTCCCCCCTTGCTCGTCGGGACCGCTGGTGGAGGGCTTTCAATCTGCTTCTACGCTAGCAGATGGCTCGTCGTCTAGCCGGGAATGCCGTCGAGCGTTCTTGCTTCGGTGAAAGCAGGATAGATCCAGTGCTCGCCAGTGTCGGCGGAAAAGCCGAGCCAGCGGCTGAAGATCCTCAGCGGACGGCTCCCTTCCGCCCACTCGACGAAGAAATAACCCTCTCGGCAAGAGCAACATGGAGCCGTCTACGGCATTTATGGCGTCGTCTCGCCGATGGCGCGAGGCTCGCGCCGCATCGCCAGGTGCCCGTCGCGAAAGAAGGCTGGATCTTCCCGAGTGATCACGAATCCACGGCTGGTGTACAGGCCGATGGCGGGGCGGTTGTCGTGCCGTACTTGCAGCCAGATCCGCTGACCGGCGCGGTCGGCCTCGGCGAGCACCTGGTCGAGCAGCCAGCCGCCGATCCCCAGTCCGCGGTAGGGTCGTCGCACCCGCATCGTGTGCAGCAGCAGGTCATCCCCCCGGGGGTGGAGCATCACGCCCCCCAGGGCACGGCGACGATGGATCGCCAGCCAGGTGTGAACCAGGGTGCGCTCGAGATGCCGGCGAGTGGCGAAGTCGCCATAGACCTGGCGCCACAGGCCGTGGACATCCTCGTCGGCGCGCAGCAGCTCGAGGCCCGGCACGATGCGGCGCCGACCCCACTGCCTCCAGAGCCGATTCCGCTCGGCGAGCTGAACGAGCCGGGCCAGAGTCCGCCCGGGAGCCACCGAAGCCCTCATCCGAAACGTCTCCGCACGCGCTCGATGATGGCCGAGGTCGACAACCCCTCGACCAGCGGGAGACGTTCGACACGACCTCCCCATCCGCGCACCTGCTCGGCACCCACGATCTGGTCGGCCGCCCAGTCGGCCCCCTTGGCCAGCACGTCGGGGCGCAGGGCGACGATCACCTCGAGGGGTGTGGGCTCATCGAAGAGCACCACGCGATCGACGGCCTCGAGAGCAGCGAGCAACTCGGCCCGTTCCGCCTCTGGCACCAGCGGACGCGAGGGGCCCTTGAGACGCCGCACCGAGGCGTCGGTGTTGAGAGCGACGACGAGGGCATCGGCCATGGCACGGGCATCGGCGAGCAGTTGCACGTGCCCCGCATGCAGCAGGTCGAAGCAGCCGTTGGTCAGGCAGAGACGAAGGCCCCTCCGGCGCAGATCGTCGCGCCACTGTTCGAGTTCCTCGAGGCTGTTGGCCCCGCCGCCCTGCACACCCACGCTACTGCTTGAAGATTTCCTGGCCCAGCCGGGCCTCCTTGAACTTCTCGAAGGGGACGATCTCGCCTCCCAGTACCGCAAACAGACTCGGGGCTCGCACCACGTCGCCGTTCTGATCGAACTGGATATTGCCCGTCACGCCCTTGTAGGCGATGCGCGCCAGCTCGCCGGTCAGGGCGGAGCTGTTGATCACCGGCGTCTGGTTCATCGCAGCAGCCACCACACGCACCGCGTCGTAGGCATGGGCGGCAAAGGTGTCGGGATCTTCCTGGTAGCGCTTGCGGTACTTGTCGACGAACGAGCAGGTGTCGGGATCGGTCGATTCGCAGTCGAAGTAGACCTGCGGAAAGACGAAGCCTTCGGCGGCCTGGCCAGCTTTCTTGACGATTTCGCGAGTCACGGCGGACGTTCCGAGCAGCGGCGGCCTGTTGCGCAGACCCTGGAACTTCTTGAGCAGGATCGCCACGTCATCGACATAGGCCGCGAGATAGACCGCATCGGGCCTTACCTTCTGGATCTTCTTGATCAGCTCGTCGACCTTGGCATCGTCGAGAGTCTTGAAATTCTCGCGCAGCACGATTTCGCGCACGCCGGCCTCGTACTTCTTGGTAAAGACATCGGCAATGCCACGACCGAAGGGATCGTCGGAAGCGATGATGGCGATCTTGGTCCAGAACATGTCCCGGCAGAAGTTCGCCATGCGGAATCCCTCGACGATATCCGAGGGATAGACGCGGTAGAACCACTCACCACCTTCGGAACTCAGGCGGGGCGAGGATGCCGAGGGACTGACCAGCAGAACCTTCGTGCGATTGATATCGGGAACCAGGGAGAGTGCCACGCTCGAGGTACCCGGGCCGATGATCGCCGGTACTCCAAGATCGACCAGCTCCTGCAACCCCACCTTGGCCTGGGGAGCGCTGGTGTGGGTGTCACGATACTCGACCAGCAGCTTGTGCCCACCCGCCACGCCGCCGGCCGCATTGATGTCCTCGACGGCTATTTCGATTCCCTGGTGGATCGTCCGACCGTAGGAGGCCGCCGGTCCCGTCTCTGGAATCAGTGCCCCAATGGTGATGGGCTTGGGCTCGCCACAGGCGGAAAGCAGTCCCACCAGGACCAGCATCAGGACGAAAAGACTGAGGGTGGAACGCGCGAATCGCGGTTTCACGGGTCACCTCCTTGGGGGCTCCGATCATACATGAAGCCGCGGGGCGGAGCGAGTAATACCCTGTAATTCATGGACTTAACCCGGACGGCAGAGAAAAGCCTCTCCGATCGAGGGCAAACTGCCAGTAGCATCTGGACAGGGTGCCCGGAAAGGCCAGAGGGGGCCGAAATGCGTGGCGTAGAGTACCTCGTCGGCGTCGATCGGCACAAGTCGGTGATCGGGGCCGGCATCCCGGATGGCGCCAGCCTAGTGTCCGCAGCCGAATAGCTCCCGGAAGATCTGAGCTGACTGGTGTTCCCCCATTTTCTCCATATCACCGGGCGGATGCAGACCAGCGCCTTCGGGCTGTCGGGGGCCGGCTTTCCGGCGTACCCTCTGGGATCGAAGGATCGAAACGGGAGGCTCGAGGTGTTCAACGCGTGGTTCAAGCGCTCCTGCGCCTGGCTCCTGCTCGGGCTGTGGACCATGGCGGCCTGCGGTTCCGCCCCGGAAGGCAGAGCGGACAGTACGGTTCCCGTCGTCTTCGTCAGCATCCTGCCCCAGCGCTTCTTCGTCCAGCGTCTGGCCGGCGATGCCGTGCGCTGCGAGGTGCTCGTCGGCCCCGGACAAAGCCCGGCAACCTACGGACCGAGCCCCGGTCAGATGGCCCGGCTCGCCAGCGCCGACCTGCTGCTGCTGATCGGCGTGCCTTTCGAACGCGTCTGGAGTCGACGCATCCGCGACGCCAACCCCGACCTGCATGTGGTGGATTGCTCAGCCGGCCTCGACCGCGACGCTGAATCCCGCTCCGGGCGCGACCCGCACATCTGGCTCGATCCCGTCCTGGCCCAGGACATCGCCCGCTGTGTACACCAGCAGCTCATCGAGCTTCTTCCTGATCAGCGTGCCGGGCTCGATCATCGTCTGGCCGAGGTGCTCACCGATCTGCAGACCCTCGACCGCGATCTGGCCCGACTGCTCGGCCCGCTGCGGGGGCACCGGGTGCTGGTCTTCCACCCCGGATGGGGCTATCTCACCCGCCGCTACGGTCTCGAGCAGGTTGCCATCGAGAGCGAAGGCAAGGATCCGGGACCCCGCCATCT
>JALTMS010000462.1 GCA_027001345.1 Acidobacteriota bacterium
GCGTTTCGTGAAAAGGACTATGCCGGAGGGCTGATCGATGCGGTCGACACGCTTGCCGCCGCCGCGGCCGGCGAAACCGTACCGCCCGCCCGGCGCAGCGAGCGTCGCAGTCGCAGCCGCGGCGGAGCTTCGATCTTGCAGCTCATTGCGCTGCTGATCGTCGTCCTGGCCACGGTCCTCTCGCGCTTTTCTCGCCGGCGACGGGGCATCAGCTCCCGGGGCAGCGATCTGCCCTTCTGGCTCTGGCTGCTGCTGTGGGGCGGCCGGGGCGGAGGAGGTGGCTTCGGTGGCGGAGGGGGTGGTTTCGGCGGCGGAGGGGGCGCGTCCTTCGGCGGCGGCTCGTTCGGTGGCGGTGGCTCGTCGGGAGGCTGGTAGATGATCGACGACCGCCGGGGACATTCCGGGCGAAGGACCTTTTTCGGCCGCCTCCTGCTGATCTTTTCCCTGTTCCTGGTCGCGGTCAGCAGCTGGCGGCTGCTGCGCACGAGCTGGCTGGCCCCGAGCGACGGCTGGGTCGCGGGCGGCGGCGCGGATGCTCTGTTGCTCGGCGCAGCCGGCCTGGCGGTGGGTCTGCTCGGCTTGTGGCTGCTGCGTTCGGCGCTGACCGCAGGCCGCCTGACCCCCGCCACCTTCCTCACCCCCGATGAAGAAAAGCGCGTGCTCGAGGCGATCGCCTCGTTCGAGGCCAGGACCTCGGGCGAAATCCGTGTCCATCTCGAGGACCGGGTCAGTGGCGACTTGCTCGAGCAGGCCCGCAAGACCTTCGAGGAGATCGGCATGACCGGTACCGCGCGGCGCAACGGTGTGCTGATCTTCGTCGCCGTCGCGTCCCGACGCTTCGCCGTGCTCGGCGACGAGGGCATCGACAGCCGGGTGGAGGAGGGATTCTGGGACGCTTGTGTCGAGCGCATCGGCAAGCGTTTTGCCGAGGGCCGCTTTGCGGAGGGCCTGGTGGAGGGCATCACCATCGCCGGGCAGGCACTAGCCGAGCATTTCCCCGTGCAAGACGATGACGTCAACGAGCTGCCCGACGGCATTTCGCGCGGGACTCACGGAAACTGAACGACACTCTCGCCGGAGGGTACAATCCCCGCTTCCAATCAGCTCGCCCAGGAGGTTTCATGGCTCAGAAGGTCCCGCCCCCCGGAGTGGGTGCCGAGGAATACGCCCGTCGCCGACGGCGCGCGATGGAGGCCATCGGCGACGGCGTGATGATCCTCGCCGCCGGCACCGCACCGACCTACTCCAACGACACTCACTACCGCTTCCGCCCGGAGAGCAACTTCTTCTTCCTCACCGGATACCCCGAGGAACAGGCGGTGGCGGTTTTGCGTCCGGGAGCCGACGCCCCCTACACCCTCTTCGTTCGGCCTCGCAACGAAGAGGCCGAGATCTGGACCGGGCGCCGCTTCGGCCCCGAAGGGGCCCGCCGCGAGTTCGGTGCGGACGCCGCTTTCGAGATCGGAGAGCTGGCCGACAAGCTGCCCGATCTGCTCGACGGCGCCACCACGCTCTACTATCAGCCCTGGGCCCAGCGTTCCCTCGATCGAATCGTCCGCGGCACGCTCGAGGCCCTGCGGGGCAAGGAACGCTTCGGCAAGATCGCCGCCGACACGCTGGTCCGTCCCGGAGCCCTGCTCGACGAGATGCGGCTGATCAAGAGCGCGGCAGACATGGAAGTCCTGGCCCGGGCGTGCGAGATCTCTGCGACGGGGCATCTGGCCGGTCTGGCGGCCTGCCGGCCGGGTTGCATGGAATTCGAAATCCAGGCCGCCATCGAACACGCCTTCGTCCGGGCGGGCGCCAGCGGCGCGGGCTATCCGAGCATCGTCGGCGCCGGCGACAGCGGCTGCATCCTGCACTACATCGAGAACAACCGGCAGGTGGCCGAAGGCGACCTGGTGCTGGTCGACGCAGGAGCCGAGATCGGTGGCTTCACCGGGGACATCACCCGCACCTATCCCGCCTCGGGGAGCTTCACCGCACCCCAGCGCCGCCTCTACGAGATCGTTCTCGAGACCCTCGAGCAGGGCATCGCGATGGCCCGCCCCGGACAGACCATCGACGGGATCCACGAAGCTTCCCTCAAACGGCTGAGCGAGGGACTGCTCGAACTGGGATTGCTCGACGGCAGCCTCGACGAGGTGATGGAGAAGGAAAGCTACAAGCGCTACTACATGCATCGTACCTCTCACTGGCTGGGGATGGACGTGCACGATGTGGGACGCTACCGGAAAGACGGCGCCTGCCGCCCTCTCCGTGAGGGCATGGTCTTCACCATCGAACCGGGACTCTACGTCCAGCCCGGTGACGAACGGGCGCCGGAGGAGTTTCGCGGTCTGGCCGTTCGCCTGGAAGACGACGTGCTGATCACCGCCGACGGCTGTCGCAACCTGACCCGCCGAGTACCCGTGGAGCCCGACGCGGTCGCCGCCCTGGTGGGCCGAACCGACTCTTGAACACTCCGTTTCGTTTTCCGATGACCTCCGAGCCATTCGAGCCCCCGTGGGGCCTGGCCGGCACCCTGATCGGGCTGGCGGCCACGTTCTTCCTGGTCGTCACGGTGGCCATCGGCATGGTCGCTGCCCAGACCCTGGCCGGTGTCGATCTCGATGCGCTCCCCAGCCTGCCCTGGCGCTACGCCCAGGTGCTCGGCTTCCAGCTCGCCCTGGTCGCCGTTCCGCTGATCTTCGTGCGCTTCAGCGGCGCACGCATGTCGGTGCTCGGCCTGGGCCCTGTTCGCGCCCGAGGTGTGGCGGAGGCGGGCGCGGTGGGCCTGGGCCTGAGTCTGATCACCCTGGCCTACGGCTCGGCCCTGGCCCATTGGGCACCGGAGGCCTTCGCGGCGATGCTCGAAGAGCAGAGGGCCCAGCTCGAGTTCCTCGAAGCCCCCTGGTTCGTGCTGCTGCCGGTGGCCCTGATCTGCGCTCCACTGGCCGAAGAGATCTTTTTCCGCGGCTTCCTCTTCGGCGGTCTGCAGCGCGGCCTCGGCTTCCCTCTCGCATCGGGGCTGACCGCCGCGCTCTTCACCCTGGTCCACTGGATGCAGTGGGCGACGCCGATCCTCTTCCTGGTCGGAATCTGCACCGCCGCCCTGGCCCATCGCCACCGCAGCCTCTGGCCTGCTATCGCGATGCACATCGCCTTCAACGGCAGCGAATTGCTGCTCGATGCGCTGGGTTTTTCGGCGGGCTGAACGAGGCTTCAATCGGCAAGCAGGGGATCGAGGCCGCCGCCGGCGTCGAGGGCCACCAGGTCGTCGCAGCCCCCCACGTGGCGTCGACCGATGAAGATCTGAGGCACCGTCGTCGCCCCGGCGGAGCGCTCGATCATCTCGGCCAGCGCCCCTTCGGTGGATTCCACATCGATCACCTTCGCCCCGACGCCCTTGGACTCGAGCAGGGCCAGGGCGCGGTGGCAATAGGGGCACCAGCTACGAACGTAAACAGTGATTTCGGGCATCGGCAACCTCGGGCAGGGTTTCAGCAAGCACGATAGACTCCGCTTCCCAGCGGAGCAAAGCAGATTGACC
>JALTMS010000463.1 GCA_027001345.1 Acidobacteriota bacterium
ATCATGTCCGCCACCACCCGACCCAGGCTGCGGGTGCCGGCGCCGGCCTGGCGACCGGCCGGCTCGCGGTAGAACAGCAGGCAAGTCAGGCCGAGCAGAACGATCCAGCCGGCCGAGGCGTAGAAAACGTACTTCCAGCTCCAGCCCCGCACGATGCCGGCGGCGATCGGCCCGAGGAAGCCGCCGATATTCACCATCATGTAAAAGATGCCGAAGCCCAGGGTGCCGGTGGTCGCATCGGTGGTGCGGGCCACGGTGCCGATGACCACCGGTTTGAACATGCCGTGGCCGATGGCGACGAGCATGTAGACCGCGAAAAAGGTCCAGAAGGTCCGGGGGTGACCGAGCAGCAGGTAGGCCGGGATCATCACCGCGCAGGAGGCGAGGAACATCCGCTGGTAGCCGTAGCGGTCGGCAAGGGCACCGAAGAAGGCGGGGAAGAGGTAGAGGAAGAAGGTGACCAGCGCCTGGATCACTCCCCGGTCCTGGGAACTCAGGCCGAGTCCGCCGTCGGCCACCGCCCCGGTGAGGTAGAGCGAGGAGACGGCGTAGAAGCCGTACCAGCCCATGCGCTCGAAGATCTCCATGGTGTTGGCGGCCCAGAAGGCCCGGGGGAATCGCTTCCAGATCGATGGGGATTCGCTGCTCACGCTCTCTCCTCGGGATCGGGCCAGCCTACAGCAACTCGCGGTAAAAGTTCATCGACTCGGAGGCAACAGCAGTGGCCGCCACCGCGTCCACTTCGTACATTAGCCGCCCCGGCGCGCTCCGAGGAATAACGAAAGGTAAGCCTCCCGCCCGATGATTCGAGCCCTGCTGTTCCTGTCCGCTGCCTTGCTCTTCGTGCCCGACTTGTGCTCGGGGGAGGAGACGCGGGTCGTGCTGCGCACCTCTCTGGGCGAGGTCGAGATCGCTCTTTTCGCCGACCGGGCACCGGCCACCGTCAAGCGCTTTCTGGCCCGGGCGGGAATCGGACACGCTGCCGCCCCGGTCTCCCTGGCCGGAACGGTGGTCTGTCAGCTGCGTGCGGCTGGCTGGGTTACCTTCGGCTGCCGGCCTCCCGCCGCACCCGGGTTGCCGCCCGAGGTCAGCGGCCGGGCGGTCGATCAGCCCGACGAGATCGACGCCCGGGCGATGGGACTCGATACGCGCGGTCTGGGCGATGCGGCTTCCCGCGGGAATCTCTGGCAGCTCGAGATCTACCCCCGCTACCGGAGGCTGATCGATGCCGGCCGCAGCGTGCCGCCGGGACTGGAAGCATTGATCGAGGGAGTTCGGCGGCGGGGCATGGAAGGGGTCAGAGTTCTCGAGGGACGGAGCCGGATGTGGCTGCTCGAAGCGCTGGGCTTCGAATACTGCGAGGGGTGTTCCCCCTGGCCGGTGCATCGAGGAGCGGTGGCCACCGCGAACCTCTGGCCGGGTGAGGCAGATGAACGTTTCTTGCTGGCGTTCGGCGATCTGCCCGCGCGGGACGGCCGGGCGACGGTTTTTGGTCGAGTCGTCAAGGGCTGGGAGGTGCTCGAGGCGATGCAGCAGCTCGAGGTGAGCAAGTCCCACGTGCCGGTGAAGCCGATCTACCTCGAAAAGATTGCCCTCGTTTCGGGCGAGGGGAAGGATGGACGATGACGTTGATCGCCAAGCGGATGAGTTTCGGTACCTGCTGGAAATGCCTGTGTGCCGCTGCTGCACTGACGATGGTGGGAGCTGCGAGTTGGGCGGCCCCCGCCGCGGCGCGCGTACTGCATGCCCCCAAGCCCGTCCGGGTGCAGACCGTGCTGGCCGGCGAATTGCCTGCTGCCGCGGATCTTCAGCCCGATGGGCCCGACCAGGCCGTGCCCAATCAACTGACGAACCCGGCGGGCGCGGGCCCCGGCTTCCAGGGCCTGCGAACCCGTGAGCAGCGCCTGGTGCTGGCTGGCGCCGGACCCCTGGCCGCCGGTGATGCGCCGCCTCCCGCGATCGATCGTAGCTTCGACGGTCCGTACCAGGGTGGTCTGTATCCGCCGGATCCAGTGATGGCGGCCGGCCGCGATCACGTGGTGGTGCTGATCAACCGCCGCATTGCGATGTATGACAAGACGGGTACGTTGCTCTCCGGGCCCACCAGTCTGCGCACCTTTTTCGGCATTCCTTCCGGTTTCTCCCGCTTCGATCCCCTGGCGGTCTATGATCCCTTCGAAGACCGCTTCATCGTCACCGCCCTGGCGGACAACGGCGGGGCTCAGGACTCGCGGATCTACATCGCATTCTCCCAGGGACCCGATCCGACCGGATCGTGGAACACCTACTGGATCGACGCGGATGACGGGCAGGCGGGCAACTGGGCCGACTATTCGTCGATCGGCATCGATCGCAACGCGGTTTACCTGACGGCCAACATGTGGGATCGAGGCGACAACTACCAGAACGTGACGATCTTCATCTACGACAAGGCCGACGGATATGCGGGTAATCCGCTGGACAACACACACTTGATCGACGTACGCACCGGTGGCGGCGGCTCGCCCTTCGTACTGCGTCCGGCCACCGTGGTGGACGTGGTTCCCGGCGACGAATACTATCTCGCACACGTCAACAACAGCTTCGGCTCGAACCTCAACCTCTTCCGCCTCAGCGGTGATCGCTTCGCCTCTCCGGTGTTGACCACCAACTCCGTCGCGCTGCCAGGACTCTACTTCGCACCGGGTGACGCGCGTCAGTCGGGGGGGAGCGGTGTGACCTCGCGGGACGCCCAGCTCTGGAACGTCTATTACCGCAATGGACGGCTGCTGACAGCTCAGGCGATCAGCGGTAGCGACATTACCTGCTGGGTGCATCGCATCGACGTGAGTGTCGATCCGGCGGTGCGGCAACAGACCTATGAGATCTCGGAGGCGGGGAAAGACGCCTTCATGCCCTATGTGCTGCCCGATCGCGAGGATGACGACTTTGCCCTGCTCACCGCCTGGTCGGGGCCGGATATCTTCGTCGGCGCGCGCTACTGGAACTTCGCCGCCGACGGAACCCTGCGCGGGGCGGAGGTGATGGTCGATGGATTGAGGGCCAATACTTCTGGCCGGCACGGCGATTACCACGCCATTGGAGAGGACCCCGTCGATCCCAATCGGCTGTGGATGATCGCCCAGTACATGAACAACAGCTCGACCTCCGGCAATCAGCGGATCGCCTCGGTGCGTTTCGAAGATGTGCCGCCTCCCGCTTCCTCGCCGCCACCGGTTCCCGATGGCAAGACCGTCAGCGGTACGCAACTGACCGTGAGCAAGGCGACGGGCAACGACCTGACGGTGAAGTGGGATGCGGGAGCCTGTCCTGCCGACGGCCATCACATCGTCTGGTACGATCTGGCGCAGGTGGCCAGCTATGTGATCGCCGATGAAACCTGTGGGATCGGCACCTCCGGCACTTGGACCGGGCCTCCTCCGGGCGGCAGCGTGGCCCTGGTGGTGGTGGCCGACGATGCCGGCGGCACCGTCGAGGGCTCCCATGGCAGCGCCAGCGACGGCAGTGAACGCAGCTCTCAGTCCACGATC
>JALTMS010000464.1 GCA_027001345.1 Acidobacteriota bacterium
CCAGCTCGGAAGGGAGGAGGGTGACGACCGCCTGGCGCGGGTGGCTGCCGTGGTCGAGCGGAACCTGTCACTCAAGGAACTGGTCGAGGCGGGCCTCGAGCGGGGGCGTGCGGTGCGCGAGCATCCGCTCCTGCTGCACATTCCCTGGGTCGGGCCGGTGGCGGTGCAGGTCACCTCCTACGTCTTGCGGGATGGCGAGCGAACCGCGGGGTTGATGCTGGTGCTCAAGGATCGCGCCTCGATCGAGAGTCTCGAGCGCAACCTGCGCGAGGCTTCCCGCCTGCAGACCATCGTACGGTTGACCGGCAGCGTGGCCCACGAGGTGAAGAATCCTCTCGGTGCGATCACCGTTCATCTCGAGCAGCTTCGACGCAAGGTGGCGCGGGCCGACGAGGCGAGGAAGGCCCGTCTCGCCGAGCGGGTCGATGTGGTCTGCGAGGAGATCGCTCGCCTGCGTGAGATCCTTGCCGAATGGTTGCAGCTCACCTCTCCCGAGGAGCGGGGTGAGGCCCGGGCACCGGTGGTGCAGGTGCTCGATTCGGTCGGGCGACTGCTGCGGGTCGAGGCCCGACACCAGGGTGTGGAACTGGTCACCGAGCATTTCGGCGAGGACTGCCGGGTGGCGCTTTCCGCGGCCCGCCTGCGCCAGGTGTTGCTCAATCTGGCGCTCAACGGACTGCAGGCCATGCCCGATGGTGGGCGGCTGGTGTTGAGGGCTCGGGTCGGAGCACAGCGGGTGGCCTTCGAGGTGGAGGACACCGGCGCCGGCATCCCACGGGAAGTGCAGGACAAGATCTTCGACTTCCACTTCACGACGCGTTCGGGAGGCTCGGGCCTGGGCCTGTCGATCTGCAGGATGATGGTCGAAGAGGCCGGTGGGATCCTCACCTTCGTCAGCGAGGAGGGCAAGGGCACCACGTTCCAGGTCTTTCTGCCGCCGGCCCAGCCTGGTCGGCAGGCAGTCACCCTCAGCGCCGGTGCGTGAGCTTGCCGGCTCTGCCGGCGACTTCCTCCTCCAGGACGGCGAGTTCTTCGCCCCAGGCCTCCAGGTGAATGACTTCCAGGGCTCGCTTCGCGTCGAGGGCGGGTCGATAGAGCTGGGCTGAGGTCAGCGCATCCCACACCTCGGCGATGCCGATGACCCGAGCTTCGGGCTGGATCTGCTCTCCCTTCAGGCCGAGGTAGCCGCTGCCATCGCGGCGCTCGTGGTGTTGGGCGACCAGGACCGCGATCCTCCGGTCGCCGGTCAGGGATGCGACCAGGGTCTTGCCCCAGTGGGCGTGGTCCTGCACGCAGCGGCGTTCCTCGTCCGTCAGCGAGCGAGCCTGGGCCAGCAGGCCGGGCGCGAAGGCCAGCTTGCCGATGTCGTGCCACAGTGCGGCCTCGGCCACGCAGGCCAGCGATTGGCTGTCGAATCCCAGGCGGCGCGCGAGGGCCACGGCCAGGGCCTCCACACGGCGCGCATGACCCGGCACCCCCGTATCCCGCTGCTCGACGGTGGCCAGCAGTTGGTGGCGCAGCCGCCGAGCGGCGTGCTCGATGGCTCCGGCTTCGATCTCGTCGGGCACGGTGGGGAGGCGGGAAGGGTCCTTCAGGCAGGCGGCCAGGCGGAGCAACACCTCGGTCGCGGCGCTGACGGTCGAGGGCTCCGATGAGCCGCTGTGACAGAGGAGAAAGTCCCCCTCGCAGATTTCGGATGGGGGCCCGATGTGCAGGACCGGCAGGCGAGACCAGCGGACCGCTTCGGCGGCGAGTCGCCGCTGGAGGCGATGAAGGGCGAGCAGTGGACGAGGCTGGTCGATCAGCAGCAGCTCGCAGGCCAGCGCGGGCCACTCTCGCGCCAGCGCTTCAACGCTCTGCGCCTCGTGAAGACGATGGCCCGCGGCCTCCAGCGAACGGCGCCAGGGGCAGCGTTGCGCTCCGCGAACAGCGAGGACTGCCAGACGTGCCATCGGCCCACCGTGAGAGGGCTCGCCCGGACGACTCTCCGGCGTCCGGCGGCTCGGCAGCCTCCGAGCGGCGTCACACTGGCCGGTCGTCCGCTGTGGGCGGCGGCTCGCTGTGACGGGTGCTCAGTGCGGCGGTCGCCCGGCATCGCAATGGCAGTGTTCCAGGCGTCGGTTGCAGGCGAAGCAATACCCCTTGGATCGGAACCACTCGCTCATCTCCGCCTGCCAGGCATCGACGATCCCCATCCGCTCCACCTCGTCGAAGCCGGCCTCGTCGAGCCAGGCCTTCATGTTCTCGAGGCTGCGGTGGTAGGCGGTGAGCAGGTCGAAGATGGACTCCTCGCCCTGCGTGCCATTGTCCCGTTCCGCTTCCCTGGGAGTCCGACTCACGCTCCACTCCCGGCGTTTCGCCGGGATCCGATGCCGGACCTGCCACCGGGCTCCCATCGCCCGGTGCGGCCCATCCCGGAAGCCAGCATAAGATACCGAACTTCTACGAACAACTGCGAGGTCCGCGGCACAGCACCACCGCCTCGGCAAAGACGAACGACGCCCCGGTCCGGGGCGAGGTCTGGCGGAAGGGGTGGGATTCGAACCCACGGTACAGTTGCCTGCACAGCGGTTTTCGAGACCGCCGCCTTCGTCCACTCGGCCACCCTTCCGCACTCGCCCCCGCCGTCCCTACACAGGCTCGGTGGCGGGGTGGGTGCCGATGGTAGCGGAGAGCCTCGCCCCTGTCATCGTCTCGGAGGCGGATCGAAAAGATCGCAGGTCCCTTGCTCGAAGCTCAGCTGGGGCAGGGGATCTGCGCGGGTCCGGCCGGGTGGCGGTCGCGACGGCCTGAACTTTCCTGTTTGCCGGAAGTTACCCTGATATGGGCGATGCTCTCGAACCGTCGTCCAGCAGGCGTATGGTGAGTTCCTCTCCGAGGGCGCGGGAGGTGGCGGTGACCTGCTGGTCGGGAGCGATGGGGCCGACACCCGCCGGGGTGCCGGTGAAGATCAGGTCTCCCGGTTCGAGCAGGAACCAGCGGGAGAGCAGGGCGACGACCGCGGGCGGGTCATGAATCATCTCCGCACAGGTGGCCTGCTGGCGCAGAGAACCTTCCACCGAGCAACTCAGATCGATCTCGCCCCAGCACTCCCGGAAGGCGGAGGCATCCTGCAGGGGTGTGATCGGAGCGGCACCCGCAAAGCCCTTGCTCCGGGCCCAGGGGGCGCCCTTCTTCTTGGCCACCGCCTGCAAGTCCCGGGCGGTCAGGTCGAGCCCGAGGGCCACGCCCTCGATGGCGCTCTGGCCCTCCTCCCGACTCAACCCCATGCCGCCGCGAGCCAGGGAGAGCACCAGTTCCACCTCATGGTGCAGTTCCGTCGAGCCCTCGGGCAATGCCACCGGCCCGCCACCGACGAGCAGAGCCGAGCGGGGCATGAGGAAGACCACCGGTTCCGTGGAGACCCTCATCTCCGCCGCGTGGGCCGCAAAGTTGCGCCCGAGGGCGTAAATCGTACCCGCCTCGCGCGGCGGGAGACCTCGGGTCGGCAGGCGCATCGGTCAGGGTTCCTCGGTGGACAGGGTCT
>JALTMS010000465.1 GCA_027001345.1 Acidobacteriota bacterium
GCCCGCCTCGACCCCGCCGCCGACGGACGCGATCCCGGGACCCTCGATCCGCCCCTGCGCACGATGGTCGATGCGTTGACCGCCGCCGGCACCCACGCCGAACTCGATGCGCTGGCCGTGGTCTCCGGCGTCTCCCTGGCCGAGGCCGCCAGGGCCTGCCGCCGGCTGGTCTCCTCCGGCTGGCTGATTCGAGACGAGGCCGGCCGCCTGCTGCTCGCGCCGGGACGCCGGGGGGCGAAGGCCGGCCGGGAGATCCACCTCCGCTGGCTCGCTTACCTCGGCAGAAGGCCTCCTCGCCCCGGGGCGGCGCGAGAGCAGTGGCTCGCTCGCCTCGGCCGTCACGCCGCCTGGGCCGGTCGCCGGGATCTGGCCGCGCGCCTGGCCGTTCGCGCCGTCGAGGCCATGCTCCGCTGTGAACGGCCGGACCTGGGCGCGGGGGTCCTGGCACGTCTTCCCGGTCGCGAGACCTTCCCTCCCGCGGGAAGGGGACGGCTCGCGGCGGCGGCTGGTGAGATCCACCTCGCCCGCGCACGGCCCGAGGACGCCGCCGAAGCCTTCGAAGAAGCTGTCGCCTGGCTGCGAGCCGGTGGCCGTCCCCTCGAAGCGCTCCGTGCGTTGTGTCGTCTGGCCCGCTGCCTCGGCGATCTCGGGCGGGCCGAGCAGGCCCGAGAGCATCTCGAAGCGATCCTCGAGCGAGATCCGCCGCCTGCGCTGGCAGCCGAGGCTCAGCTCGAGATCGGCGTGCTTCTCGCCCGCCAGCAGCAGTATGGACAGGCCCTCGAAGTGATCGAACAGGCCCTGGACCTCGCACCGGCGGGCAGCCGCGTCAGCCGCCGGGCCCGGGCCGCACGGGGCCGCTGCCTGGTGCTGGTCGATCGCCTGGTGGAGGGCGAGGCGGAACTGGCCCGCGCCCGGCAGGAAGCCGGCGCCCACGGTGAGCGCCAGCTCGAAACCGCCCTGATGCTGGCCGAACTCCAGGCCGCCAGCCGGGCCTCCCACCACCGTCGTCTGGTCGATCGCGCGGGACCCGTTCGGCAGGCCCTGGCCGACCGCGGCGATGCCGACGGCCTGGCCCTGCTCCACGCCCTGCTGGCCGATGCGCGACTGGCTCTCGGCGACCCTCTCGGCGCGGCTCGGGAGGCCGAACAGAGCGTGGGCTGGCGGGAGGTGCACGGTCACCGGAGCTGGCTGGCCGCGGCCTGGCACCGACTCGCTCGCATTCGGCTGCACCTCGGAGACCTGCCCGGCGCACGGGCCGCCGCCCGCCGCGGAAGGCGGGAGGCGCGTGCCGCCGGCGCCACCGATGAGCTGATCGCCGGCCGCTGCCTGCACAGCCGGGTGGAGATCATCGACCGGCGCCCGGCGGCGGCTCTGCGACTGGCCCGAGGCGCCCTGGCCGCCGCCCGGCGTACCCAGCGGCCGGTGGATCTGTGCCGCGCCCGGGTCGCCCTGGCTCGAGTGATGATCGAACGGGGAGAGATCCCTGTCGCTGCGGGCCTGCTACGGGAGGTGCTCGAAGGGAATCTGACCGAGGTTCGTGCACGAACGCCGGAGACTCTGCTCGAGGCGCGGGTGCTGGCCGCCGAAACCTCGATCGTGCGGGACCCGCCGCGAGCGGTGGAAGTGGCCCGGCAGGTCCAGCAGCAGGCCGAGAGCCTCGATCTGCACGATCTGGTGATCGAGGCCCTGTCGGTCATCGATCGGGCGCTGGTGGCCGGCGGTGAGGAGGAGCGGGCACGAGCCCTGCGCGCGCGGGCCGGGCTGCGCCTCGAGGCTCTGGCAGCCGGTATCGACGACGGGGACGCCGCGCGACGGCTGCTCGCCCGTCCCGACCGCCTGGCTCTGGCCGAGCGCTGGGAAGCGCGGGACCTGCGGCGACTCGACGTGCTCTACCGTTTCGTCGCCGACCTCAACAGCCTGCGGGATCCACGGGAAGTCGCCGAGACGATGATGGACCAGGCCCTGACGGTACTCGGCGCCGAACGCGGCGCGGTGGTCACCGCCCGGGAAGGTGGCGAGGTCTCCCTGCTGCTGGCCCGGGGCGTGGAGAAGGAGACCGCCGAGGACGCGCTCCAGCTCTCGCGCACGGTGATCGATCGGGCCCAGGGAGGGGAGAGCGTGCTGGCCGTGGAGCCGGCCAGCGATCCCCGCTTCGCCAGCTCCCACTCCGTGCGCCTGTTTTCGATCCGAGCGGTGATCTGCGTTCCCCTGCGCTCGAAGGGCCGGCTGGTCGGAGCGCTCTACGTCGACAGCCGCGATCCGGCCCGTTGCTTTTCCCAGGAAGACCTGCGCTTTCTCGAGGCGCTGGCGGATCATGCGGCCCTGGCACTGGAAAATGCCCGGGCCTTCCATCGCCTCGAGGAGGAAAACCGACGCCTGAAGGCTGACCTGGGCCGGCGCGACCGATTGGGGGATCTGCTCGGGCACAGCCGCAAGATGCTCGAGGTCTACCGCCTGCTCGAAGCGGCCGCACCCAGTGACCTGCCGGTGCTGATCCACGGCGAGTCAGGGACGGGCAAGGAACTCGCCGCCCGCACTCTGCACCGCCTCGACGCACGGCGGGAAGGCACCTTCGTCGCGGTCAACTGCGCGGCCTTGCCCGAGCCGATCTTCGAGGCGACCCTCTTCGGCCACGAGAAGGGAGCCTACACCGGAGCCGAGGCCGCCCGCACCGGCCTGCTGATCGAGGCCCACCGCGGCACCCTCTTCCTCGACGAGATCGTCGAGCTGCCCCTGGGCTTGCAGGCCAAGTTGCTGCGCGTGCTCGAAGACAAGCGGGTGCGGCCCCTCGGCTCGGACAGGGAGACCGAAGTCGACTTCCGCGTGATCACCGCCAGCCGGCAGGATCTCGGGCAGGCCGTGCGGGAGGGGCGCTTCCGCCAGGACTTGCTCTACCGACTCGACGTGCTGCGGGTGGTGCTCCCCCCCCTGCGCGAACGTCTCGAAGACCTGCCCCTGCTGATCGAACATCTGCTCGAGCGCCTGTCGGGCAGCTTCGGCCGGGTGCGGATCCACCCCGCCCTGGTCCCGCAGCTCGCCTCGTGGAAGTGGCCGGGCAACGTGCGCGAACTGGAGAATGTGCTCTCCCGGCTCGCGCTGCGAGCCACCGGTGGCGTGATCGATCTCGAGACTCTCGAAGCCGACCCGGAGCTGGCCGAGCGCTTCGGCCGCACCTCCAGTGGCGAGACCCAGCTCGAAGATGTCGAGGCACGAGCCATCCGTCGGGCCCTCGAGCTGACCGGCGGCCACCGGCTCCGAGCAGCCCGTCTGCTGGGCATCGGAAGGGCGACCCTGTTTCGGAAGATCCGCCGTTACCACCTCGAGGCGGTGGGCCGCCGTCCCACGGGCGAGAAAAAGGTCTCATCGTGAGACCTTTTTGGGCCCCCGCCAGCGTTGCCGCCAGACGGCCCGGCGAGTGGATCCGGTGGGAGCACAACGACTTGGCCGATTGATCGGCCTTGTTCGAAGAAGTGGCACGCTCTTCGCTTCTATCCGGGCAGGCTTGTGAGACGAGGATTTTAGTG
>JALTMS010000466.1 GCA_027001345.1 Acidobacteriota bacterium
GCAGGTGGTAGATCAGGTAGACGTGGGAGAACTCCTCGACGCCCGCCAGGCCCTCGGCCAGGTCGGGGCGAAGTTCCGCGTGGCCCTCGATCCCGCGGCTGTATTCGGGCTGGACGGGAATTTGCTCGAGTTTCCGGTGAGGGCTGCGGATCACACCGATGGGCTCGTAGGCGATGGCGGTCATGATCTCCTCTCTCCACCAGGGGCGGGAACTTCGCTTCCGCGGCGGGAGCCTGTATCTTCACAGCGGATCGAGCATCTGAAAGTCGTCGGGATCTGTGCCGGCATGGGAGGCGTCCGGGGTGAGTGATCTCTGGCTGAGTCTACTGCTCTTCGTGGTGTGGATCGTCCTGATGCGCTGGGTTCTGCCAAAAATGGGCGTCGGCACCTGAGTTGGTGGAGCCTGCGATCTTCCCGGTCGGGAAGACGACGACGAGCCGCGTTTCCGCAAGCCCTGATTCAACGCTCCTGAGGGGTCAGGTCGGCGGCATCCGCTTGCGATGATGGGGCACAGGTCTCCATCGCCCGCGCCAGCGCCGACAGCAGCTCCTGGCGGGTGATCGGCTTGGTGACGAACCCATCCATCCCGGCATCGAGACAGGCCTGCCGATCCTCGGCGAAGGCGCCGGCGGTCAGGGCCAGGATCGGCACGTGGCGCTGACTGAGGTGCTCGATGGCGCGAATCGCGCGAGTGGCCGTGCGCCCGTCCATCACCGGCATGCGCACGTCCATCAGCACCAGGTCGATGCTCTCGTCGAGCCGATCGACCGCCTGCTGACCGTCGGTGACCTCGATCACCCGGTGCCCGGCCTTCTCGAGCATCCGGCTGACCACCTTGCGGTTGACCGGGTTGTCCTCGGCGACCAGGATTCGCAGGCAGCCCAGCTCCGACGCGTCGCCGGTCAGGCTCGCCGTCTCCAGGTTGCCTCTGCCGTCTCCACCGCCCTCCGCCCTGGCACAGACGAACGAGAAGCTGAAGCAGCTTCCCTCGCCCGGCGTGCTGTCCACCTCCAGCTTGCCACCGAGCAGCTCGACGATCCGCAGCGAAATCGTCAGGCCCAGTCCGGTGCCCCCATGGGTGCGGGTGGTCGAGGCATCCGCCTGCATGAACGGCTGGAAGATGCGCTCGATCTTCTCGGGGGGAATGCCGACGCCGGTGTCGCGCACGCTCAAGGTCAGGCGGGAGCGACCGTCGGCCTGGTCTTCGGCCGAGGCCTCGAGGACGACTTCTCCCTGCTGGGTGAACTTCACCGCGTTGCCCAGCAGGTTGAGCAGAACCTGCCTGAGGCGCAGCGGATCGGAGATGATGCGCTCGGGGAGATCGGTCAGTGCTTCGAGCCTCAGCAACAGCCCCTTGTCCATCGCCTGGGGCAGGATCACCCGCAGCGCCGCCTCCAGGTGCTCGAGCAGCGGGAACTCCTTCTCTTCGAGTTCCAGCTTGCCCGACTCGATCTTGCTCAGGTCGAGCACGTCCTCGATCAGCAGCAGCAATGACTCGGCGGACTGGCGCGCGGTGGTCAGGTACTCGCGCTGCTCGGGGTCGTCGGCCTGGTCGAGGGCCAGCTCGATCATTCCCAGAACCCCGTTGAACGGCGTGCGGATCTCGTGACTCATGTTGGCGACGAACTCGCTCTTGGCGCGGTTGCCGGCTTCGGCCCGCGCCGCCGCACTCTCCAGTTCAGTGGCCTGTTGCCGGAGACGCGCCTCGGCCTCCCGGCGTTCGGCGATCTCGACCTCGAGGTTGCGGTGAGAGCGTTCGGTGAGCAACAGCGCGCGGATCACGCTGCCGATGATCAGCATCATGCCGCTCATCATTAGCAGATCGCCGCCGATCTCGACCCACTGGAACCAGTTCTGTCCCGGTCCGCCGCTTGCGGTGGGGATCGTGTGAACGGACTGCTGGATGATGGCGCCGGCAGGCAGGAGGATCACCCCCGCGGCCAGCAAGCGGCCCACGTCTCGCATGTGGCGCGCCTGCCGCGAAGTGAGGCCCATCGCGGTGAGCAGGAGAATGATCCCCACCACGACCAGTGTCGCGTGGACCAGTGGAGAACCTCCCACGACGAGGGTCGCCATGCCCGCTGCTTCGAGCAGGGCACCGAGACCCAGAAGCCCTCCGAGCACCAGCCAGTGGCGCCCGGCCGGGCTCGTTTTCAAGCTCGGCATGGCCGTCCCTCCGCCCCCTGGGAACTTAGCGCCCGTCGTATCGGACGTCTACCCTCTGTTTGGCTCGGAGGCGACAGAAGATAGCTGACGGCCTGGGGGGTGCCCGCTATGATGGCCGGACGGACCTGCGGGGGGCAGGTGCTCCACGAGGAGGCACACGGTGATCGACATCTCCCTGGCCGACTTCCTGTCTCTGCCGGATTCCGCCAAGGTCGCCTATATCAAAGACTTCGGCATCCTCTACGCCCAGCAGTTCTCGCGCCGGGATCTGGATGCCTACTGTGAACTGGCCGACGCCGCCCGGGATCTGCACAAGGTTCCCGCCGGGCGCGAGCTGATGTCGAGCCTGCTCCGCCACCGCATGGTGCTCAACTTCTTCGTTCAGCCCTCCTCGCGGACGTTCATGTCGTTCAACACCGCCCAGGCCTTTCTCGGCATGAGCCGCATGTCGGTGCGAGACATCAACATCTCCTCGATGTCCAAGGGCGAGAGCCTGGTGGATTCGGTGCGCACCTTCATCTCCTACGTCGATATGGTGGTCATGCGGCACAGCGACGAGAACGCAGCCGCGGCCGCCTTCTGGACGGCGATGAAGGCCCACCGGCGGATCGAGATTCACGGGCAGGAGCGCCCGGTGCCGATCATCTCCGGTGGTTCGGGCACCAAGCAGCATCCGACCCAGTCGCTGCTCGATGTCTACACCCTGCAGAAGTCGTTCAAGGAGCGGGGTGGGATCGACGGAAAGACGATCATGCTCGTCGGCGATCTGGCGCGGGGCCGGACCGTTCGTTCGCTGGCCTACCTGATGAAGAACTACAAGGACGTCAAGCTCTACTTCGCCGCTCCCGAGAAGTACCAGATGCTCGACGACATTCTCCAGTTCCTCGACGACAATCAGGTGAAGTGGAAGAAGATCGGCTCGATTTCCGAGGGTATCGAACAGGCCGACGCGGTGTACATGACCCGCATCCAGGACGAGTACGACGAGCTGGCCGCGGGAACCCACGAGAAGGCTTCCGACGACTTCGTCTTCACCATGGAGCACCTCGGCCGGATGAAATCCGATGCCTGCCTGCTCCACCCGCTGCCCAAGCGCGACGAGATCGAGATCGAGGTGGACTACGTCAACGACCGGCGCGTGATGTACTGGCGACAGGAGCGCAACGGGATGTGGATGCGAGTGGCGATCATCGCCCGCCTGTTCGGCCTCGACGGGCGCATTCTTTCCGCCCAGCAGGAACTTTGCGGCTGACCCCCGCCCCGGGGGGGCTCGGGGCAGGGGTCCGCCGCAGCCCTGGAATCAGGGCAGCTTGAAGCTCCGCAATTCGCCCTGGCCCTTGATCTGCCCCATCGGCGTGGGCACCGAAATGTCGAAAGCCACCACCATCTTCGGATCGGAGGCGATCCAGAAGGTGCCGCCGCCACCCTCGCCGTCGAGATCCGCGAGGTGGAGACGGAAGGTGTCGAAGGTGCCCGCGGGTGTGGTGCGAGATTGCCGTCCCTCGACACTGACCGACCACAGACGAATGCGCTGTCGCTGCACGTCCAGGGTACGCAGGGTCGTCTGGTAACCCTCGGCCAGGGGGAGGGCCGCGAAAACCGTGGCCAGGGCGATGTCGTCACCGTAGACCGGAGCCTCGAGGGCCAGGTCGACCGGAATCGGCCCACCGGGGGTCTGGATCTCGCCGTGGATCTTCTCCGGGCTGAAGCTCAGTTCCAGCGATACCGGGCCCTGCTGGGCGCTGCGGCTGATGGGAAGCAGGGTCCGGCCGTCGAGGATGTAGGTATCGGCGCCCTTGGCCATCGGCCCGAGCACCTGGGATTGCAGCTTCCAGGTCTTGCCGTCCTCGCCGCGAGTGATCGTGCGCTGGCTGTCGAGCTTCACTTCCCGGTCACCGGGCAGCATCAGCGTGGTGGTGAAGGTCTGCTCGAGAGGGGCGATCTGCGCCGCGACGAGCTGGGGCAGGGGCGCGGTCCTGGCCTTCTCGGCTCTGCTGTCGGCCTGGGGCATGGTGACCGTTGCGGGATCGACCCGCAGCTCGTCGAGGCGCTGGGCGATGGCCGGCGGCATCTCCTTCTGGTAGCGGCCACCGAGGTGTCGGGCGAGGAACTCCTCGATCGAGGCGAACATCGCCAGGCGGTTTTCCTCCCCGGCGAAACCGTGTCCCTCGTCCGGGGCGACGAGGTACTCCACCTGGCGGCCGAGATCTCGCAAGGCGACGACGATCTGATCCGCCTCGGCCTTCTTCACCCGAGGATCGTTGGCACCCTGGATGACGAGTAGCGGCGCCTTGATCTGCTTGGCGTGGAAGAAGGGAGACTGCTCGATCAGTCGCTTGCGATCGCCGGGGTCGTCGGGATCGCCGACTCGCATCAGGAACATCTTGCGAATCGGCTTCCAGTAGGGAGGGATCGAGTTGAACAGGGTGATGATGTTCGACGGGCCGACGATGTCCACCCCGGCGGCATAGAGTTCGGGGGTGAAGGCCAGGCCCGCCAGCGTCGCGTAGCCACCGTAGGAGCCGCCCATGATCGCCACCCGCTCGGGGTCGGCCAGTCCCGAGTCGATCAGATACTTCACGCCGTCGCTCAGGTCGTGCTGCATCACGCCGGTGCCCCAGCCGTTGTTGCCGCCGTTGAGGTGGGCCTTGCCGTAGCCGGTGGAGCCACGGAAGTTGGGTTGCAGGACCACGTAGCCACGGTTGGCCAGGAACTGGGCGAAGCCGTCGTAGCCCCAGGTGTCCCGGGCCCAGGGGCCGCCGTGGGGCAGGATCACCGCTGGCAGACGACGGCCTTCGACCCCCTTGGGCACCGTCAGGTAGGCCGGAATCTTCGAGCCGTCTCGGGCCGGGTATCGCACCGGCCGCATGCTCGCCAGGTGATCGGAGGGTAGTTCGGGGCGCGAGTCGTAGAGCTTGGTGACCTTGCCCTGCTTGCGATCGTAGAGATAGACCGAGCCGGGGTTGACGTCCCGGCTGACCGAGACGATCCAGAGGTTTTCGTCGGCGGTCATCGATCCGACACCGATCTCACCGTCGGGGAGCTGCTGCTCGAGCAGCTTCAGGTCGCGGGCGAAGGCTTCGGTGCGCGGATAGATGCGGGTCCGGTCGCCGACGTAGTAGGTCGCCACCAGCTCGTCGCTGACATCCGAGAAGATGGCACCGCCCAGATCGACTTCACCCTCGGGATCCGCTTCGACCAGCTCGCTCTTGCCCGTGTCCAGGTCGAAGAGCATCAGCCGCTGGAGATCCACGTCCTGCCCCACGTTGCTGCGCAGGTAGAAATGGCGGCCGTCCTTGTGGAAACGCATCGGCGTGCAGGTCTCTTCGAACGAGCAGGAGTAAATCGTCTTGCCGGCGCCCTTGGGACCGACGAGGAAGATCTCGCCGCCACCGTCCTGGTTCATCTTCCAGCCCAGACGCACCTGGCCGTCGAGATCGGTGAGGAAGACCGCGGCGCCGAAGGTGTTCTTGACCATCAGCTTCCTGTCGCCGGTGGCGATGTCGAGGGTGTAGATGTCGTGGTAGGAGGGGTCGCGGTCGTTGAGGCCGACGATGATCTTCCCCGGAGCCTTCTTGGGCAGCGAGAGGATCATCGCCCGTACGTTTTCGATCGGAGTCAGGTCGCGGGCCGAGGGCACACCGTCCGGGCCGGCCTTGCCTGCCGGATCGAGGGCGTAGATGTGGTAGTTCTCGTTGCCGCCCTTGTCCTGAACGTAGAGCACGTAGCGGGAGTCGCGGCTCCAGAAGTAGCCGCGCACCGGACGGGCGGTGTCGGCAGTGATCGGCCGCGCCTTGTCGAAGGGCTCGTCGACACCCTTGATCCAGATATTGGCCTGGCCCTTGTAGGGCCTGCGGAAGGTGACGAAACGGCCGTTGGGCGAGATCTGAGCGCCGCTGATCTCCGGGTCGCCGAAGAGGATTTCCCGGTCGATCAGGGGCGGGAGCTGCTCGAGCCAGGAGCTGTCGATCGTCGGGGTGGCGGGTGCGGCCTCGTCGGCAGCGGCGAGGGCGGGCAAGGCCACGGCGACGAGGGTGAGCAGCAGAAGCGCGAAAGCGGAGCGCAAGGACCGTGCGTGCATGAAGGCTTCCTCCATTCGAACCTTCACGCTACTGGAGATCCCCGCCCGGCTCCATGCCACTCGTCGGCGCGAGCGGACCGTCGGATCAGAAGCGCAGCTTGTAGGTCTCTCCCGGGGGAAGAGTGATGAACAGCAGAATCGGCTGTCCCTCGCGCAGCAGATCGAGACGCTCGGGCTCGGTGCGCAGGGTGACTTCCGAGCGCTGGCTGACGATGATCTTGTCCGGCAGCCGCCGATCGCAGGACTCGCCGACTTCCACCAGGAAAGTGCCGTAGTGCAGGTCGTCGAGCTGCGAGACCGGGAAGCCGTTGTGGATCAACCGGGGGACGCAGCCGTCCTGCAGATCGTTGAGCGCGAAGGAGAAGGTGTTGGGGTTGACCACGATCGGATCCGGAGTCTCACCGGAGGTCACCTTCAGATCCGTCGCCTCCACCGAGCCGTCGGAGGAAACCACCCGGTAGTGCCCCGGAGGGAGCACCACCTCGAAGTCCTCGCGCCCCGAGTGAGCCCGGGCCTCGAAGCGCTCGGCGGCCAGTTGGAACACGGCTTCGGTGTGGGGATCGCTTTCGGAGGTCACCCGCACCAGAGTCAGGGTGGCGCGCTCGGTGGGATCGAGTTCCTGGATCTGGAAGCGAGTGACTTCTCCGGCGCTCCAGAACATCTCGAGGCGCTCGAGAATCTCCTCGGCGGGGGCGATGCGGAAGACCAGTTCCGTCGCCTCGGGCAGCTCACCTTGCCGGCCGAAGAACTCGATGCCCTCACCCCATCCGGAAGGCTCGCGGCCGATCAACTCCACCGCCCGCCGATAGTGCCGAATCGAACTCTCCAGGTCGATGCCCTCGGCGTGGAGCAGGGCGGCCTGGAGATGTCCGCGGGCCACGATGCGGGCGAAGCGCTGCTCGATGCGAGGGTCGTCGACGAACAGTCGGCTCAGTTCGTAACGGTTGTCCATCTCGTCGACGTAGTGGGAGACATCGAAGACCAGCGCCCGGACCAGGTCTTCTCCGACGCCCTGGCGCGCCAGCACCACCTGATAGCTCAGTACCGTTCGGTAGAGATCTTCGAGGGCCGCCAGTTCGGCCTCGCTGTCGAAGAGCAACGCTTCGTCAGCGGGGGCCGGTGCCGGCTCCTCGGCCAGCCCGACGCCGACCGGCAGCAGGACCAGCAGCAGCACGATCACCACTCGATTCAGGCCCTTCATCGCGCACCCCCCGTTCCGGTCTCCTGCTCGACGATCGTCGCCTGTCGCGCCATGCCGAATTGCCGAAGCAGGTTGGCGTAGTTCTGGCGGTAGGGCTGCACCTCTTCGCCCCCCAGCTTGTGCCGCGCCTGCTCGTAGGCCTGCTGAGCGTGGCGCAGGGCTTCGAGCTTGAGGCCGAAGTTGGCCTCGGCTCGCGAGAGATCGAAGTAGGCCACTTCGTCGCCCTCCCACTGGAAGGAGATCGCCTCCCGCGCCAGCTTGAGCGACTCGTCGAAGCGACCGGAGTTGTAGTGGGCATAGGCCAGCACGTGGAGGCTGGTGCCGTACTGCACCTGGATCTCCGGATTCGCCGGATCGAGCTTGAATGCCTGGCGCGCATACTCCACCGCCCGCAGCCGGTAGTTGTAGTCGTCCTGTCGGCTGGCGAAGTCGGACATCTGGCGATAGATCTCCGCCCGCTCCCGCAGTCCGCGGGTCTCGGTGGCAGCCTCGCTGAACAGGCCGAGCACCTCTTCGGGATCCGAGCCGTCGGTGTTCATCAAGTCGAGGCCCAACTGCCAGAGCACGCCGGCGCGGACGTTGCCGCGGTCGAAGCCGACGACTCGATAGAGCTGGGCGAAGCGGTCGGTGAACTTCCCGCCGAAGCCCATCCGGCACGCTTCCCGTACGCGGACGAGATAGATCTCGGGGGCGTTCGAGTAGCGGGCCATCTCGAAGGCCCGGCTGATGTACAGCAGCAGGTACTTCTCGAAGGCGAGGAACTCTTCGCTGTCGCGCTCGGCCAGTCGCAGCGCGTCGCGGCGGGAGATCAGTGCCTTGAGAAAGTGCCAGTTGGCCAGGTTTTCCAGCTCCAGGTTGTGGAAGTTCTCGCTCTCGAGCTTCTCGAAGCAGGCGGTGGCCAGCACGTTGTGCTTGAAGAAGGGATCGTCCTGCAGGATGTGCAGGCTCTCGAGCATCGCGCCGAGTACGTCCCGCTGGAAGTCGTAAGAGAAAGAGGGCGGATCGGCCTTCCACACCTCGAAGCGCGCATGCCCGCCGATGAAGGCGACCAGGGCGTAGTCCGAGCCGGCGTGGGGCAGGCCGAAGCCGTCGAGCGCCTCGACGTAGCGGTCGGCCGCCTCTGCCGCCCGGGTCCACTGGCGATCGTTGTAGGCCGCGATGGCCTCACGCTGGATCTCGGCCAGTTGCTCGACGGGCGTCGGTTCGGCGGCGACCAGCGGGACCAGCCCGCAGATGATCGCGACCAGAGCCAGGATCGATATCGGGCGGCGCCGGGGAGCGCGCAGGACATCCATGGTTTCTCCACCTCCGGGGGGCCCGCTCGCCGCATGCAGGTCGGGGCCCCGGGGAAAGCTCACCCCTGGGGCCGGACAATGCAAGCGGGGGCGGATGCGGGCGTGTGTCATCGGGCTATGGGCTTTCTTGCTCGAAGAGGACCTGGGGCGTGATGCCTCGATCGAGACAGGCCAGGATCACGTTGAGGGCCGCGCCGGCGGGGGAGCGGCGGTCGGTGGTGACGAAGACCTCCACCCGGCTGGCGACGGTGGCCTCGTCGCCCGGCAGGTGCCGCTGGTCGATCCACTCGTCGAGGGCCCGAGCGACGGCCCGGTAGGCCTCGACCGAGGTGGGGTCGCCGACGGCCAGGGGCCGGTGGTCGACGAGGATCGTCGCGTCTTCCAGCACGGCGATCTCGAGCTTCTCGCGGGGTTGGGGGCTGACTGCCGCTGCCTGCTCGGGGTCCCGCGCCGGAAGCACCAGCTTTTCGCGCACGGTCTTGTCGAAGGACGATGCGACCAGGAAGAAGATGATCAGCAGGAAGACCACATCGACGGCGCCCTCGAAGCCGTCTTCGAGGTCGAAACTGAAGCGCTCGCCCCGCCGCATCGCCCTACCTCTCGAACAGGCGCTGATAGACCAGGTAGAGCTGGTCTTCGCGGCGCGCGATGGAGTGCATCACGAAGGTCTTCAGCAACATCGCCAGGGTCTTGAGCACCAGGCCGATGACCGTGGTGATCAGCGCGATCTGAATCGACAGCGCCAGGTCGGCGGGGGTCACCGAGTCCTGGATCGAAATCTCGTAGAACGCCGCGACCATGCCCACGGCAGTGCCCAGAAAGCCGAGGGCGGGAGAGACCACCGAGGCGAAGGAGAGGAAGACCAGGTTGCGCTTGAGGCGGTCGAACTCCTCGTCCTGAATCGCCAGCCAGGCGCTGGCCGGGCGGGCCGCTTCGGGGCCGCGTTCTCCGAGGAAGCGCAGCAGGATGCGAGCGAAGATCGTCTGATCGTCAGCGAAGGCCTTGCGGGCGGATGCCAGCAGGTGGGCGCTGTCGGTGGTCTCGGAGAGGTTCGCGCGCCACTGCTCGGTGCGTCGGCGATCGAAGATCTGCTGGTCGCGCAGCTCGAAGAGCAGGAAGTTGAGAAAGACACCCACGATCAGCGAGACGATCACCGCGAAGGCGAACATGATCAGCGCGTTGAGCGGGACGACGAAGCGGGTGATCACCTCCGAGAGCATGTCGATCATGCTTCGCCCGCGGACCAGGGACAGACCGAGCAGGGCACTGGCGCTGACCGCCATCACGGCGAAGAAGAGCAGGCGGGCCGAGCGGACCTTGCGCTGTGGGGCGTCGATCAACGGCGGTCTCCCGGCAGCCTCACGGCTGCCTGGCCGGCGGCATCAGCCGGATCACTGTGATGCGGTGCAGATCCGACATGCGACCGTCGGTGGCCATCGCGCGTACGTCGAGATCGTTGGCGCCGGGGTGCAGCAGCTCGACGTCCGGAAACTCGAAATAGACCCGGTAGGGCGCTTCCCGGGCGGCCTGGGGCACCCGCTCGAGGCGCACCAAGTCGGCCGGTTCGGCGGGGCGGAGGCGGGCGCTGCGTTTGGCCAGGGTGACCCGGTCGACGCTCGAGCGGGAGAAGACCACGCCGCTGATCATGATGCGGCTCTGGGTCGTAACGGTTCCGAAATCGTGGAAGACGATCAGAGGGTGATAGCGACTCGCGTCGATCACGATCGCCGGACGTGAGGCGCCCCGTTCGACCCCATCGCCGGACGCTGCCGACAAGGGCCAGCCCACGGCCGCCAAGACGACCAGGCAGGTCAGGTATCTTCTCATGGCTTCATCCCAACGCTCGGAACTGCTGATGCGGGAGTATAGCCTGCATCCGCCGCGCTCAGGAAGCCGGGCAGGGAGATCCGTCGTCGAGTTCGGCGCGGGCTGCGCCCGGCCCGTAGGTTCCGGCACCGCAGGCGTTGCGGGCCCGCACGAGATAGTAGTGAGCGTCGCCAGGGGGCGGAGCCGGCCGGCTGTCGTCCCAGGCGGGATCGGCCTGGGCGTCGGCCAGACAGGTCGCGGCCCCAAAACCGCCGCCCGCCAACAAGTCGGAGACCCGCCCCCCGGCGACCTGGGAGAGCGTGCCGTCTCCCGCGGAGGGGCGGGGGTCGTCCCAGCTCAGGTGGGTGGGCTCCGAGCCCTCGACGCGCAAGCCGCCGACTTCCCCCGGCAGGGCGAAGGCCGAGCCGTCGGCGGGGGCGCAGTCACAGACGTCTCCCGCCCCGTCCAGGTCGCCGTCGTTCTGCTCGGGATTGGCAGCCAGCGGGCAGTTGTCGAGGGTGTCGCCGATGCCGTCGAGATCGCGGTCGGGGCCGATGGGTGCGACCTGCTCGATGCGGAAGACCGCGCCGCCCCGGGTGGAGGCGAAGAGGCGATCGACCTCCGGCCGGAAGGCCAGGTCGGTCAGCCGGAGGTGGCTCGGTCCCGTGCCCAGCAAGGACCAGCTCGCGCCGCCGTCGGTGGAGCGCCGGACGCCGATGCCGCGGCAGGCAGCGAAGAAAAGGTCGGCATCGTTGGCGGCCAGGGCCAGCCCCGTGACCTCCTCGCCGTCCAGGGCGAAGGGGTGGAAGGTGGCGCCGTTGTCCGTCGATCGCTCGATGCCGTTGCTGCCGGCGATGTAACAGGTCTGCTCCCGGTGGGGATCGAAGACGATGCGGTGCCCCGTCTCGCCGGTGCCCGGGCGGCGGGTCGACCACTGCGCTCCGGCGCTGAGGCTTTCGTAGACCGCGCCGTCGCTGCCGAGGGCCAGCACGTGGAGCGGATCCCGGGGATCCCAGGCGAAGTCGGCAATCGGGCCCAGGGTCTGGGCCCCCGGGACCGGAGAGAAGCTGTCCGCCGCGCCGCCGGCTGTCGAGCGGTAGATCCTCGACGAGCCCGGGGCGACGAATCCGATGGCCGCCAGCACCACCTCTCCGCTGCCGGGAGAGACGCCCACGGCGCTGACCCAGTCACCCCCGGGGACCAGCAGCACTTCCTCGGTGTTGCCCGTGCCGTTCTCGTCGCAGCCGTCGGTGGTGCGCAGCAGCCCGGCGTCGAAGAACGAGGTGGCGTAGCCGAAGAAGATCCACCCGCTGTCGGCGGTCTCCAGTGCGTGGGTCTCGCGGCCGGAGGAGGCCACGCAGAGGCGGCCGGGCAGAAAGCCGTCGCCGGCGGGGCGGTAGAGCCCGACCTGGGTGCCGGTGAAGATGTGGTCGGGGTTTCGGGGATCGCGGGTCACTTCGAGGGCCTGGTGGGCCGGCACACCGATGCGAGTCCAGCTCGCGCCGTCGTCGGTGCTCTGCCACAGGCCGCCGTCGCCGCCGGCCCGGATCCGCCGGCCGTCGTCGGGATCGACGGTGATGTCGTTGAGGTAGTCCGGCCCCGACTGAAGATCCGAAACCAGCCCATCGTTGCGCTCGAGCCAGCCGACGCCTCCGTCCTCGGTCAGGTGGGCGCCGTCGCCGCCCCCCACCCAGAGGCGATCGATGCGCTGGGGATCGGGGGCGATGCGGGTCCGGGCGCCGGGTGTCAGGTCGCCCTGGATGTCCACCAGGGTCTCGCCCCGGTCGTCGCTGCGCCACAGGCCGGAGGAGCGGGTGCTGAGGTAGATCGTCCCCGCGCGAAAGGGGTCGGCGGTGATCCAGGCGACCGTGCGGTCGGTGGAGTCGAGGTGGGTCCAGCTCAGGCCGCCGTCATCGCTGCGCCACAGGCCGTTCTGGGTCCCGCAGTAGACCCAGCCGGCGGTGTCGGGGTCGAAGAGCAGCGACCACACGGCGCCCAGCCCGGATGGGGTGATGTCGCTGAAGGTCTGGCCGTCGTCCTGGCTGAGAAAGAGCTGGCCGCCGAGGGTGCCGAAAAGCACGCGCGTGGTGTCGTGGGGATCGATGGCCACGGCGCGCACCGAGCCGGTCTCGGCGTGGGCCGGGGTCCAGCTCAGACCGCCGTCCACCGAGGTGTACAGGCGCCCCTGGGAGATGCCGAGTCCCACGCCGAGGTAGAGGCGCTCGGGACGCTGGGGATCCTGGGCCAGAGTGCGGGCCGTGCGGTAGGTGGCCAGGTCGATGCCGGTGTTGCGGGCCTGCCAGGAAGCGCCGGCATCGAGGGTTTCGAAGACTCCGGCGTCTTCCCAGCCGCAGACCGCCAGCAGGCGCTCGGGGTCGGTGGGGTGCCGGTCGATGTCGCGCACCGAGCCGCCTGCGGGTCCGATGGCGATCCACTGCCGGGCGG
>JALTMS010000467.1 GCA_027001345.1 Acidobacteriota bacterium
GATCACCGATCCGAGATCGAGGCCGACAGCCGACGCCTCCTGCGCCGGGTCACCGATGGCCCCCCGGGCATGCGCTCCGAGCAGATGCCCGGCGGCCAGGGCTGCGGCACGGGGAGACGATGCTGCAATCAGCGTCTCGGCCGCCCACAGCTCTCCCTCCACACGGGCCTGGCGCAAATCGGCGAAGACCAGCGGAGGCACGGGGGCATCTGCAGCAAGCCAGTGGGGCCTGAGCCGGCCCCCTTCCCAGCGCGGCGCGACGACCCAGATCTCGGCCTGCGTCGGATCCATCGGCCCCTCCTCGGGCAGCAGGCGAAGGTCCAGGCTCGACTCCCCGACAGCCAGGCGGATGCGCCGGGCGATCGCCTCGGCCAGCGGCTGGGTGGCCGGAGCGTACACGATACGCACCCCCGCCGACGGATCCACCACCGCCGCCCAGGCCTCGAAGGGCGTCGCGGCTCCGGTCAGTGTGACGATCCCCTGGTCGGCCAGGTGCTCGAGCACGATGGCCTGCCGGCTCGTGCCCTCTCCCCGATAGAGCACCTGGGCGATGACCGGTGGATAGTCACTTTCCTCTGCGGGGGCAACCTCGTCGGCGCCGCGCCTGCCGGCACACGCCCCCGATGACAACAGGCCGGCGATCAGCAGCACCAGGATCGTAACAGTGGCCTGACGACTCATCGATTCACCTCTTCCGAACCCACCTGAATCTGCTGCCCCAGCCGGGCAGCCAGTAGACGGTAATCCAGCCCTGCCAGCCCCTCGACCGCCGCCGCGCGAGCCGGATCCCATCGCCGGGCAAAGGGCACCAATCCCGCGGGCGGCTCGACCAGGGGAATCGCCGACTGGATCAGCACGGCGCCTCGAATCCGCGCCAGCGCCACCCCCGCGGCCTTGACCTGGTCGATGGTGACCTCCTCGCGATCGGCGCGCTGAAAGCAGACCTCCGCCCGGGTGGCCGGCGAGGCGGCGGCAGTCGCCGCCGACACCAGATGCGCCGGCAACCCGCCGACCGCCAGCGCCCTGACGATCAGCTCACCGACCGCCCGTGCCGAACCCCGAAGATCCCCCCTCCCGAGGGGCCCGGGAAACGCTGCGCTCAACGCAAGATCTCCGGGAAGATGGAGCAGCCAGCCTCCTCCCGTAGGGCGCACGACCACCTCCACTCCACAGCTTTCGGCTTCTCGCGACAACTCCACTGATGGACGCTGACCCCGGCCGAGGGTCAAGGTGGGACCGGCCCAGCCGTGCACGCGCAGGCGCCAGCCCGTTCCCGGCCGGAAATCGGATGCCTCGAGCAAGGCTCGATCGGCCTCCATGGCGATGATGCCGGCTTCGGGGCCGGATTCGATCCACTCCCGGACGAGCATTGCGGCATTCTGCCTCAGCCCGGGCGCCACCGCATGGGAGGTGGCCCGAAAACAGCACGCTGGTGGCTGGCGGGGGTTCGAAAAGGGCGTCTGCCCACCACCCGAGCCGCCGCAGGGGCAGAGGATCGATGACCGCTCGACGGCCTGCCGGCTGGGATGGCCTCGACTGCCCTCTGTGTTTTCGTCGATCAGCCAGAGCTGCGCGCCACCTCCGGACCGTATCCGAAGGGGAGAATGTGGCGGCGGCCGGTTTCACACTCCAGCGTCAAGGGAAGGGGTTGGGAAGGGGTGTTGGTCAGGCAATCCGCGTCAATCCGCTTCACCGGCCGCCGCGCCGATGGCGCGCCCCGCGCGCCTCCTTGTACCCACGAACAAGCACGTACCATGCCAAACTCTTGCGGCCGCGCTCGGTTTCCTGGTTGGCCTGCCCCACAATCCCCGCAGGGCAAGCGCTTCGAAGCTTTCACAAAGATGAACAAACTCTGCCGTTCCCCATGGACAGGAAATGAACACGCAGGCGTGCGATCCTGCTCGAAGCAGCTCGTAGGATCCACAAGCGACTTGAAATCAGTTAGTTACAGACATGTGCGCGGAAAGAGGCGCCGACCCCGACCGTCAAGGCGTTGACGCACAGTTGTCAAAGTTTTGACGCGCCCAGCCGCTCCCGAACCGTCCCCAGCATTGCCGAACCCGGAAAGCGGCGCTCCATGCGTTCGAGCCAACCCACCGCCTGCTCGCTCTTTCCCAACGCATGGGCCAGCAGCGCCCCCCGCGCCCACAGCTCTGCGGCGACACCTTCCGGCACATCCCCCTCGGGCCCCTCCCCCTCGACCACCGCCTCGACGACTTCCAGCGCCTGCTCGAGCCGCCCCTGTTCGCTCCAGGCCCGAACCACCATCAGCGCCGATTCCACGGCCCGGCAGCCCCCTTGCCGCGCGATCGCTTCGAAGATGGCCAGGGCCTGCTCGGAGAGATCCATCTCCCACAGCCCCACCGCCATCTGGTAACGGGTCTCCAGATCCTCTTCCGGCAGGGCCTGCTGCAAGCATTCCTCGAGACCATCGAAGGCCCCGGGCAGCGGCGTGGCGGCCCCGGAGGCGGGCGTGACGGGGGGCGTGGCGGTTCGGAGCGGGGCATCCGTGTCAGCGGTGTCCTCGTCGAAATCGATGACCCATTCCTCGTCGTCCGCCGCCTCCGGCTCGGCCCCGTCTCCCATGGCCAGCGGCGGGGGGGCCTCGACCGGCGCTTCCGCCTTCGCGGCGGGAGGCGGCGCCGGGCGAAGCGCCTCTACCGCCTGTTCGAGGCGCAGGACTTCCGGGTGCGGGCCGGCGCGCCCCGCCAGACTCGCGAGCGCCGCCCGGGCCCTGGAGTACATGCCGTGAGCAACGAACGACTCGATCTCCAGCACCTCGGCCCGCAGGGTGGTGGAGAGTGCCGGCTGCTGCTCGCCCGGCTCGGACTCATCGGCCCCGGGCGCAGCGGCCGTCGGCGTACCATCGCCCGGGGTAGAGCGCTTCGCGCCCTCCTCCCCGGTGGAGGGCTCGGCAGCGGACGAGATCGCCAGCAGCCGTTCCATGACGGCATGCTGCCCCGGATCCCGGGTCACCAGTTCGCTGAGAGCATCCTTCAGAGCGTGTGTGCTGATCCCCGGGGGCGACGGACCGAGGCCGAGCAGCACCTTGGCCGCGGCATCGAAGACTTCGAGCCCGATCAGCATACGTCCCGCTGCCAGGCGCGCGGAAACCGGCCAGGCGGCGGCGGATCTCAGCCCATCGACGAGTTCCGCTCGCGCCTCGTCCCGGCGACCGAGACGCTCGAGGATGCCCGCTCGCAGCAGCACCCAGTTCGCCGCGACACCCGGCTCGTTGATCGTCTCCGCTCGCTCGGGCAGGTGCCCGAGACGCTCGAAGGCACGCATGAAGTGTTCGAGCCACCCTCCCTCGATCAGAGCCGGCCCCGCCGCCGCAGCAGCGACGAAGTTTTCGATCGACTCCTCGAGCGCACTGTGCCGAGAAAGATCGACCGCCAGGGCGGCCCGTTCACGCACGCTCAGTGCCTGCGCTCCATCAGCCGCCCCCAGCCGCAGGACCTCCCGCAGGGCTTCGAGATCCCCCTCTCGTCCCTCCGCCAGACGCCGCCAG
>JALTMS010000468.1 GCA_027001345.1 Acidobacteriota bacterium
ACTTGCGCGCCATCGAGCAAGAGATGGGCGCCCCACCCGGCGGGGCCGGGATTGCCCCGGGCACCCCCGTCGACCCAGGCTTCGATGCGCATCGCTTCAGGATCCCGTGGCGGCGGAATGTCCCGGACGCGGAGCGCCCTGCTTGTCGGAAGGCGCCTCGGGCGGATCGGTGGGCTCGTCGGTCTCGCCCTCGACGGCGGCATAGAGGAAGCGCCGACAGCTCTCGCAGGAAATCAGCTCTTCACCACGCTGAACCAGGTTGATCACCTGGGGCCGCAGCCGCACGTGACAGGCACCGCAGGCCCCGTGGAAGATCTTGGCCATCGCCACGCCCTGCCGGGCCTTGAACACCGTATCGAAACGCCGGACGTAGGGCGCGGGCAGCAAGGCGACCAGCTCTTCGCGCTGAGCGGCCAGCTCTTCGAGACGAGAGACGATGCTGCTCAACTCCTGCTCGATGGCCAGGCGCTCCTGGTCGGTGCGCTGCCGCTCGGCGGCGATCCGCTCGTCGGCCTCGGCGGCGGGCTCGGCGAGTTCCTCGATCCGACCCTCGCGACCGCTGATCTCGGTGACGATCTGGGCCAGGCGGGTCTTGGTGGCATCGATTTCATTGAGTACGGCACTGTATTCGCGCTGGTTGCTGACCTCCATCAGCTTCCGCTGAGCCTTCTCGAGCCGCTGGCGACTTTCCTGCTCCGCCTGGCGCAGCTCGGCGACTTCCGTGACGAGAGTCTCGTGGGTCAAGCGCTCGGCCCCGATCTCCTCTATCTTCTCCTGAAAGGCCGCTTCGAGTTCGGCCAGCCGCCCGGGTACGGCATCCCGGCGCGCGGTCAGGTCGCGGATCTCGAACGCAATCTCTTGGAGGCGAATCAGACGCTGGATGTTGTCGTTCAAAGTCCATCCTCCGACTACCCGACGATCCCTCGTGGTGGGCCCACCAGGGCTCGAACCTGGGACCAGCTGATTATGAGTCAGCCGCTCTAACCATCTGAGCTATGGACCCCAAAACCGGCAGTTTATCACAGCGTCCGAGGAGTTTCTCCCTCCTTTTCTGCCTGATTGCGTCCCTCCCGGGCCTCGCGCCGACAGGAGTCCAGGCCGAGGATCGGCCACCGGATGCCACCGGCCAGGTGGAAGTCGAGCAAGTCCACCGGGTGCAGATCGATGTCTCGGTGATCGACCCGCGGGGCAGCCGGTGGGGATCGGTCCGGGGCATCCCGCGGCGAGCCTTTCGACTCTGGATCGATGGCTCGCCCCTCGACCCGGAGATCGACGAGAGGGTCGAGTTCGACGAGATCTGTCCCTCGCCGGAGAAGAAGGCCGAGAGCGGAATCCGGCACCCGACTCTGCTCGTGCTGGTCGATCTGAACTTCCTCGATGCCCGGATGCGCTTTGCGGTGGCCGGAGCCCTCGACGACCTGGCCGCCGAGGCCGAGCAGCGCGATCTGCGGGTCAAGGTCGTCACCTTCCGGCGATCGCTGCACACCATCACACCGGGTTTCACCTCCGAGCCCGAAACCATCCGCCGAACCGCACAGACCTTGCGACAGACCCTCTCGGAGGGCCCCCCCCGTCGCACGCCGGGCCAGGCCCTCGAGGAGATCTCCCGCGATCCGGAGCGAGCGATCCGCTCACCGGACCTCTTCGGCGACCTGGACACCGACACCCGTCGCCTGCCCAGGCGCAGACTACCGGCGATGGAGTTCTCGCTGCTCGGTCAGGACCTGATCGAGGACCTGGCGATCGGCGAGCGGCAGGATCTGGCGGCTCCGACCGCCGTCCTGGCAGCCCTGGACGTCGATCCCCGCCCCTCGCTGGCGGCCCTCGAGAGCGTGATGATCTCCCACGCCTCCCTGCCGGGGCGCAAGGCGGTGATCCTCTTCAGCAGTGGCTGGTTCGACCTGCCGGAAGAACTCTGGCTGACCTATACCTCGGATCTGCTTCTGGCCGCTCAGAAGGGATTCGCCATCTGGACGGTGGACGCACGGGGCCTGCTGGGATCCCGGGGTGCGGAGACCAGCTCGCGGCTGCTGGGTTTCCTCTCGGCCTCTACCGGTGGCGAGTTCATCGAGTCGGCGGGCCGACTCTCGGTGAGTTTCGACCGTGCCGTGGAGCAGCTCTCCTGCTACTACCTGTTCAGCATTCCCGCCATGCCACCGAAGCGAGGATCGAAGCGCCACACGGTCACCGTGGCCCTCGACACCAGAGCCCACCCGGAATACTGGCACTACCGGATCCGGGCCACCTCGGGCTTTACCCTGCTCGACCGGGACGCGTTGAGAAGACGCCGGCGGCTGGCGGCTTTGATGGAGCCGGCGGCTCACCGCTTTCCCGAGGTGCGAGTGACCGCCTCCTATCCGCGCCGGGATGGCCCGTTCTACTTCACCCCGATCGAGGTCTCGGTGGTTCTCGCCGACCTCTTCTTCCGCTCCGTCGGAAACTCCTTCCAGGCCGAACTGAGCTGGGAAGGCCTGGTCGCCGACTCTCGCAACCGAACGGTGTGCAAGATCGGTGACGGCCGTACCCACCAGATCCGCTCCCGGCAGGTTCCGGCGCGCTTTCCGCCCGCAATGCTGGTTCTGCGGGACCACTGCCGGCTCCCCGGTCCCGGGAGCTACCAGATGCGGGTGCTCGTCGAAGACCTGGCCACGGGCGAGGCGGGAGCGGCGGCGGCCAGCCTGGAGGTGCCCGCTCCCTCTGCCGAGCTGGCGCCGATCTCCGCTCTCCGACTCGGCCGCAACAGCGGCCGGGACTTTCTGCTGCCCAACGCCTCGAAGGGCGAGACGGTCATCCCCCGTGACCGCAAGCGCCTCGGTTTCATCCCTCTCGCCGAAGGCGAACCCATCGACTGGAGCGACAAGCTGATGCTGCGCTTCGTCACCTGCCGGCCCGGCCGACCTCCCGCGGCGGTCCTCTTTCGCGACGACCCCGAAAACGGTCGCAAGGTGCTCTACCAGTTGCTGCTCTCCACCGGCGGCACGGTGAGCAGCGATGCGGGAAGCTGCACGGAATACCAGGCGGTGGTGCCCGGCTCGACCCTGCCCGCCGGCCACTACGGCATCGCTCTTTTCGACCGTAGCGCCCCCCCCGGCTCGAACGGCGAACTCGAGCAGTGGCTCGATACCGACCGGGCCGACGCCCTGACCTTCTTCGAGGTGGAGCAGGCCGTCCCCCGCGCGGAGCCCGTAGACGACCGACATACCTGAGGCCGTCGGGCGTGCGCAGCCTCGATCCATTGCTTACACCCATTATTTCGTGATTTAGACCGGCGGCCCTGTGGTTTTCCGTGGAAAATCGGGCTAACTTACCGCGCAGGTTTTGTCGTCTTCACTCTCACCCCAACTCCCAAGAGAGGACAATGTCATGGCTGATCCTTCTGCCAAGCATCCCGAGAACGCTCCGGGCAAGTTCTACGTCGATGAGAACTGTGGCGGCTGCCAGGTATGCATCGGCACAGCTCCCGAAAACTTCCAGATGACCGACGACGACGATCACGCCTATGTGGTCAAACAGCCGGCCAACGACGAAGAACTCGAGGCTTGCCAGGAAGCGATGGACTCCTGCCCCGACGAGGCTATCGGAGACGACGGCGAGTAGTCCCCGTCGGCAGGCGTCACGAAGAAGGCGGCCCTTCGGGCCGCCTTCTTGGTTTCGGAGTCCGAGGCGATGATCAGCTCACGGGGCCGGGCTGGTTCCGGGCCCCCCGCCGAGGAAGGGCTTGAGCAGCCGCGAGCGTGAGGGCTGACGAAGCTTTCGCAAGGCCTTGGACTCGATCTGACGAATCCTCTCCCTGGTCACCGCGAAGGATTGTCCGACTTCCTCCAGGGTGTGTTCACTGCCTTCGTCAACGCCGAACCTCATCTTCAGAACCTTCTCCTCCCTTGGAGTCAGTGTCTTGAGAACGGTTCCCGTCTGTTGCTTGAGGTTCATCCTGACCACCGCCTCCACTGGAGAAGGGGATTTCTTGTCCTGGATGAAGTCTCCGAGATGCGAGTCCTCATCTTCCCCGATGGGCGTCTCCAGTGAAATCGGTTCCTGGGCGATCTTCAGCACCTTGCGAACCTTGCTGGCGGGCACATCCATCCGGCGCGCGATCTCTTCCGGCGTCGGCTCACGACCGAGTTCCTGCACCAGCGCGCGCGCCGTGCGCACCAACTTGTTGATCGTCTCGATCATGTGCACCGGAATGCGGATCGTCCGGGCCTGGTCCGCAATCGCCCGGGTGATGGCCTGGCGAATCCACCAGGTGGCGTAGGTCGAGAACTTGTAACCGCGCTTGTACTCGAACTTGTCCACGGCCTTCATCAGTCCGATGTTGCCTTCCTGAATCAGGTCGAGGAACTGGAGTCCGCGGTTGGTGTACTTCTTGGCAATCGAGACGACCAGCCGCAGATTGGCCTCGATCAGGTCCTTCTTGGCCAGCGCGGCCTCGGCCTCACCCTGCATGATCTCGCGCGCCAGGTGGGAGAGATCCTCGAACGAGGCCCGCATCTCGGCTTCGATGATTCGGGTCTCGTCTCGAGCATCCTCGATCTTGCGTCGCAGTTCACGGCGAACACCCGCGTCGCGAGCACTCTTGAGCCGGCGCTTGAGATCCTCTTCGATGCGCTGATGGCGCATCGCCCGCCGGTTGGCGTCCTTGACCTCCTTGGCCAGACGCTCGATGTAGTTCTGGTGCAGCCCCACCTCCTGAATCGCCCGCGCCACATCATCCTGTAGCTTGGTAGCCTTGGCGGTGGCCTCTCTGTGAGCCTTGGCGCCTACCTTCAGCCGCGCCATGCGGGTCTCGAGCGCATCGAGTTCTTTGACCAGGGCGCGGATCTTCGAGATCCGCTTGTTGGCCCGGGTCACCTTGCGCCGGATCAGCTCTTCCCGAGGCAGGTTGCTGCTCTTACCCTTGACCGCATCTTCACTGATGTCGAAGAACTCCTCGACGGCCTTGGGATGCTGTTTGAGTCGTTCGGGAATCGCCAGCAGTTCATCGATGCCAAAGCGGCTGCGCGAGAGGGCCCGCAAGACCTTCAGCTCTCCTTCTTCGATCCGCTTGGCGATTTCCACCTCTCCCTGCCGCGTGAGCAGGGGCACCGTTCCCATCTCCCGGAGGTACATCCTCACGGGATCATTGGTTCGCTCGTGCTCGACCGGCGGCACCGGATCACTCTTCCGGCGCAGGTCGCTGCGTCGCCCGGGTAGGGCATCCGAGAGTTCATTGTCCTCTCGCTCTGTCTCCTGCTCCGGGTCGAGCACGTCGATTTCCTGGGTCTTGAGGAATTCGTGGACCTCCTCCATTTCCGCCGCGTCAGCGAGTAGCTCATCGGGGAGCTGCTCTTTGATCTCGTCGCGGGTGAGGCAGCCTTTTTCCTTGCCCAGGGCGAGGAGGGCCTTGACCTCCTCGTACTTCTCATCGATCCGCAATTTGCGATCTCCCACCTGGCTGAGACCAGGACTGGAAAACCTGATCCGGTGGCCTCGGCCACCGCTCGCTGGTCGCGGCCCGGACTCGCCTGCCCGAACCACGTAACACTCCGTCGTCTTGCGCACCGTCTGCGCGTGCTGCTGTTCCTACTGTGTTCACTCCTCCTTGGCTCTTGCCCTCTCAGGAAACCGCTCCCCGGTCTCCAACTGGGTTCAAACCCCGAATGGCTCTGGCCAGTGTGACCTTCTCGGTCATCAGTGCTTCCTGGCGCTGCGCGTCATCCGCCGCGCTGATTTCCTGTTGCACCTCTTTCAGCCGGGCCCGGAGTGCGGCGGCCTCGAGACCGACGACAGCGGCTTCGAGGTCTTCGCGACTCGGCTCTCCCGTCGCCTCGAAGGCCAGGGCCAGAATCGCTTGCCGTTCGTCTTCGGCCGCCGTTTCCGCCAGCCGACGCAGATCCCAGTGCTCCCGCCGGGCAAGCCCCTCGCTCCACCGGGTCACTGCGGCCCGCGCCAGAGTTCCGAGAGCCCGAGCCGGCAAGGCCTGCAAGCGGGCAAGAAGATCGCGGCGTTCATCCTCGTCCTGCAGCCCGTCGAGGAAACGCAGGACCACCGCCTCCGCCGGCGCGATCCGGGCCGAGGCCGGAGCCTCGCTTCTTTGCGGCGGGCGAAATTCCTTGCGACGAGCCCGTGCGGCCCGCTGCAACTCCGCGAGCATCAACTGGTCCTCGATCCCCAGCCCCGCGGCCACGCGGCTGGCGGCCTCGGCTCGGGCCAGCGACGAAGGCAAGAGCACCAGATGCTCGAGGATCATTTCCACTGCCGCCACCCGCTCCTCGATCGCCGCGAGGTCAAAGCTTCTCTGTGCCTCGGAGACGAGGAAGGTCGGTAGATCGGCAGCAGCTTCGATCATCGCCCGAACTCCTTCTGCGCCCTCGACGCGTACCACTTCGTCGGGGTCCTTCCCCGCCGGTCCCATCACCACGCGCACGCCGAGCCCGGCGGCCAGCAAGGGCCCCAGCGCTCGTGACGTGGCCTTCCGTCCCGCCGCATCTCCGTCGAAAAAGAGCACGACTTTCTCGGCCCAACGGCGGATGACGCCCGCGTGTTGAGGTCCGAGGGCGGTGCCGCAGACGGCAACGACCCCTGGAATGCCCGCGGCGGAAAGACCCAGTGCGTCGAAATATCCTTCGACGATGACAATCTGGCCACTCCTACGAACCTCTTGGGCAACCTCGGATAGACGAAAAAGAGTACGGCTCTTGTCGTAGACAGGGGACTCGGGTCCGTTGAGGTATTTCGGCTCGTCGTCGCCCAGCGTTCGGCCCCCGAAAGAAACCACGCGCCCGGCGGTATCCCGGATGGGAAAGGTCAGCCGCCCTCGAAAACGGTCGTAGAAACCACCGCCGCTGCGCCGCGGCAGGACGAGGCCGGCCTCGGCCATTTCATCGCCGCTCAGCCCATGGCCCGACAGGTGGCGCAGCAACCGGTCCCACTCCGCGGGAGCCCAGCCGAGACCGTAGCGGCCGATGGCCGACGCGTCATAACCGCGACGCTCGAGGTATTCCCGGGCCCGAGCCCCCTCGGGAGCCTTCAGGCGATCGGCAAAAAAGCTGTGGGCCAGGGACAGGGCCTCGAGAATGCGCTTGCGCCGCCGGCCGGAATGGTCGTCTTCTCGACCCGTCGTCCGCGGCCGGGCAATTCCGTAGCGCTCGCCGAGCAGTTCGGCAGCTTCGGTAAAGCTGATACCGTGCAACTCGGCCATGTAAGTGAACACATCTCCACCGGCCTGGCAGCCGAAACAGTGGAAAACCCCCTTCTCGGGGCTGACCCGGAAGCTGGGAGTCTTCTCCTGGTGAAAGGGGCACAGGCCGACGAGGGCATTCCCCGCACGGCGCAACTTCACGGTCTCGCCGACAATCGCGGCAAGGTCCGCAGAGCGGCGGATCTCTTCGAGGTAATCCCTGTAGCTGCCTGGAGCCATGCGTTTCCTGCGCCTGGTCCGACCGCAAACCCCGATTGCCGAGCCCTTGAAGCCTGCCCGCTGTCCTCCGGCGTCCGCTGTGAAAGCGTGGGTAGAGATCCCCCCGCGGGACTACCCTCGAACTCAAAGCATAGTTGAATCGGATTTTACTCTGATGCGAACCCCTCTGCAACGGCTTTTTTCAGCCCTGGTCGATCCGACCGAAATCGTCAGCGCTTTCGCCCCAAGATCGCCCTTGCGGCACAGGCGGCCCCAAAACCGTTGTCGATGTTGACCACGGTCAGCCCCTCCGCACAGGAGGTGAGCATACCCATCAGAGCCGTCATCCCCCCCTGAGCCACCCCGTAACCCACGCTGGTGGGCACACCGATCACCGGCGCATCGACCAGGCCGGCCACCACCGAGGGTAAGGCCCCCTCCATGCCTGCCACGACGATGACCACCCGCGCCCGCCGCAGGATCTCCAGCTCGTCGAGCAACCGGTGGAGGCCGGCGATCCCCACGTCGTAGACCCGCTCCACCTCCAGGGAGAAGACGGAAGCCGTCACGGCAGCTTCTTCGGCGACCGGAGAATCCGCCGTACCGGCGCTGACGATGACCAGGCCCTTGATCTTCCGGCGACCCGGGCGGGGAGCGAGCCAGGAGAAGGTTCTCGACAGCGGATCGTATCGCCCCCTGGTGAAGCGCTCGGCCAGAATCTCACCCGCCTCGGGGCCCAGTCGCGTGACGAGCACGGTCGCTTCTTTCTCGAAAAGATGGGCGACGATCTCGACGATCTGGTCGGTGGTCTTCCCCTCGCCGAGCACGACTTCGGGAATCCCCCGCCGACTCGGCCTCTGGTGGTCGATCCGGGCCGAGGACAGACGCGCGGTGTCGAGGCTCGACAGACGCTCGACGGCCCCGGCCACCGGCACCTTCCCCGCCTTGACGGCCCGCAGTAGCCTGGCTATTTCCTGACGATCGAGCATCCCGGCCTCCTCCGGCAGCGGCGCCCCGGGCCGCTGTCGGCTGGCTGCGATTATCCCTGACCCGACAAGCAGTGCACCAGCAAATCCCCCGCCAGCCTGGAGAGCCGGGGAGATCACCGTTGACCACCTCGCTCGAGCCATGATAGACAGGGATAGAAACAAACGGTGTGTCTGGGTCCAATAACGGGCGGATCTCTGCCCGCCAGCAAGGAGCGGCCATGAACAAAGCGGAACTGATCGACAAGATCGCAGCAGATGCAGGGATCACCAAGGCAGCGGCAGCACGGGCCATCGAGTCGATGATCGATGGTGTGGCGCGCTCCCTCAGGGCTGGAGAGCGGACGACGCTGGTGGGCTTCGGAACGTTCACCGTCAGCCAGCGCAAGGGGCGTATCGGCCGCAATCCCCAGACGGGCGCCGCCATCGAGATCAAGCCCAAGCAGGTCGTCAAGTTCCGCGCGGGCAAGGAACTCGAGGATATCCTCAACCCGGACTCCTGAGCCCTCCCCAGCCCCTCGCCGCCCCGAAATTCGCGATACTTTCGCTGCTCCAAGCTGGCGGCGAGGGGTTGGTGTCACCTCGCGGGCCGTCCCCCGATGTCGTGGCCTGTCTGTACCGAGCAGTGGTCGCAGCGGATGCCGTCAAGTTCGGTGAAGTTCATGCCGATACGGCATATGGCTGGATCGGCCCGCACCGGTCGCGGGTGGATTCCGGCTGACCGGAGCCCAGACCGCCCATGTCGACCACTGCCCAGGAAACCCTACCCGACTTCGATACGACCCTTTCACCGGCGACCTACAAGAAGATTCGGGAGCTGATCCACCAGCACGCGGGCATCGCCATGCCAGAGGGCAAGGAAGCTCTCGTCGCCTCACGCCTGCGCCGGCGTCTGAAGGCTTGCGGCATCTCCACGATCCCCGAGTACCTCGACTTCATCACACGGGATTCGACGGGCACCGAACTGCGGGCAATGATCGATGTACTGACGACCAACAAGACCAGCTTCTTCCGCGAGGAAGCCCATTTCCGCTACCTCACCGAACAGGTAGTGCCCGAGGCTCGCTCATCGCGTCGCCTTCGCCTGTGGTCCGCAGGTTGTTCCACGGGGCAGGAGCCCTACACCACCGTGATCTGTCTGGCCGAAACGCTCAGCGACTTCGGCTCATGGGACATTCGCATTCTGGCCACGGACATCTCCGACAGGGTGCTCGCCGAGGCCAAGGCCGGGCGCTACCCCCGGCACAGCCTCGAAGGTCTCGATGACGCCATCGTGCGCAAGTATTTCTCCTCGGAAGCGGATGGTTCCGAACCCGTCTACGTGGCCAAGCCCATTCTGCGCAAGCCGATCCGCTTCGCGCGCCTGAACCTGATGGCCCAGTGGCCGATGAAGGGCCCCTTCGACGTCATCTTCTGCCGCAACGTGATGATCTACTTCGACAAGCCGACCCAGGAGCGACTGGTCAATCGCTTCCACGCCTTGCTGCGCCCAGGAGGGCACCTGCTGATCGGCCACTCCGAGAGCCTGACCGGGCTCGACCATCCCTACGAATACATCGCCCCCGCCACCTACCAGCGGAAGAGCTGAGCGGCAAGATGCCGATGATCTCGGTGGGGGTGGGCGACATTGCCGTCTCTGACGACGGCCGCGGAGAGATCGTGACCCACGCTCTCGGAAGCTGTCTGGGAATCACGATCTGGGATCCGGTGGCGAAGGTCGGCGGCCTGCTCCACGCGATGCTTCCCAACTCCGCGGTGGACAAGAACAAGGCCGAGAAGAATCCCTTCATGTTCGTCGACACGGGCGTACCTCAGTTGTTCAAGAAGGCCTACGCCCTCGGGGCGGACAAGAAACGGATCGAGCTGAAGGTTGCCGGGGGAGCGAGCCTGCGGTCCAGCAACAGCCAGGACGACTTGTTCAAGATCGGAAAGCGCAACGCGATGGTTCTCAAGAAGCTGCTGTGGAAGAACGGCGTTCTGATTTCTTCCGAGGATATCGGCGGCGAGGTCTCTCGGACGATGAAACTCGACCTGTCCACAGGGAAGGTCACGCTGACCATATTGGGAAAGGAAAGGGAACTCTGATGGCCCTCAACGTGCTGGTTACCGACGACAGCAAGATCATGCGCGCGGCCATTATTCGGACCCTGAAAATGGCCGGAATCCCCGTCGCCGAGATTCACCAGGCCGAGAACGGTCAGCAGGCCCTGGAGGTCCTGGATCAGCAAGATATCGACCTCCTGCTGGCCGACATCAATATGCCGGTGATGAACGGAGAGGAGTTGCTCGAGCAAGTGCGCTCGACTCCCGCGCTCAGGCCATTGGATGTGATCGTCATTTCCAGCGAAGCGAGCCCCGCCCGCATCCGCCGTATCGAGGGACGCGGCGCGTGTTTCATCAAGAAGCCATTCAAGCCCAACGAACTGCGCCGCACCGTGATGCGCCTGACAGGAGAAAGCGATGAACCAGGTGGCGACTCATCCGAAGACGCTGATTTTTGAAGCTTGTGAGCGGGCCTTCTCGGACTCCGCCTTCATGATGGCCGCGCCTCTTGACAGCGCTCCCGACCCGGAGCCGTCCTGGGCCGGCATGAAAGTCCACTTCACCGGCCCCCTCGTCGGTGAAATGACGCTCCGCCTGAACCGCGACCTGATCGGTGATCTGGCCGCCAATTTCATCGGTGCCGACGAGCCCCCGGCCGAAGACGTGCAGAACGACGCGCTCGGCGAGCTGGTCAACATCATCTGCGGCAACCTGCTGCCCGACCTGACCGACGAGGAAGGGGTCTTCGATATCACGCACCCCGAGCCTGTCGAAACCGCCGCCGAACTGGGCGGGGGAGCAGGTCAAGTCCACGATGTCTACATGTCGATCGACGACGGCTTCGGTCACCTCCGGGTTGTACTCGAGTAGCGGCAACAAGGGAGGTGAGTTGGTGGGAACCTCTGTCGAGGAAGGCGAGATGACGCAATCGCGTGTGACACTGCCGGATCTCTCCCAGGAGATCGACCAGGTCTTCGCCGGTGCTGCTCGGTCGCTCGACCAGCTCCTGGCGCGCTCGGGGTCGGTCGGCCTGATTCGTGTCGGGATGGAAGCGCTCGAAGTGCTCGAGTCCCGCTTCGGCGCTGGCGCGCGGGCCGAAGTGGCGGCCAACGTCGAACGTCTCGTCCAGACTACGATCGGCAGCGAGATCACCGCTCAGGACCGCTTCACCCACGGACTCGGCGTGCAGGACGAAGTCGTCGTGATGTTTTTCCGTCCGATCGGCGATCGCGACTTCTTCGACCGGCGACTTCCCAGCCTGGCTCTGGCGTTGCGCAAGCAGGTCGAAAAACAGCGCCAGCAACTGGTCTTCCCCTATCTGCGCCCCGCCCCACGGCTGGACGTGGGCTGGGGCCTGGCCCCGCACAATGCCGCCGTGCGGGCCAGCAGGACCATCGCGGTGGCCCTCGAGCAGGCCCGCCAGGATGCCAGAATTCATGCCGAAGCCAGCGAACTCGAAGAGTCGCGGCAACTGGCGACTCTCGTGATCCATGAACTGGTGCGTCCGGTTTTCGAGCCGATCGTTCATCTTCCTAGCCGAACGATCTATGGCGTCGAAGCGCTGTCGCGAGGACCTCAGGATTCGATCTGGGAATCACCGGCCCACCTTTTCGGCGTCGCCCGGCGGGCCAAGAGCCTGTTCGAACTCGATGTGGTCTGCCGTCGCATCGCCCTGAGAGAACTGGCCGGGCGGATTCCAGCCAGCCAGGCCGTGTTCCTCAACTGCATGCCCTCTGCCCTGCTCGACCCCTCGTTCAGCGGGCACACCCTCGGCCAGACTCTCGGCGCCTGCGGACTGCATCCGCACCAGGTCGTGATCGAGATCAACGAACAGGAGTCGATTCAGAACTCGGAACTCTTCCACAAGGCCGTTCATCACTATCGGCAAGTCGGCATCCGAATCGCCCTCGACGACGTAGGCTCGGGCTACGCCAGCCTCTCGTCGATCCTCGACACGCGGCCCGATCTGGTCAAGATCGATCTCTCCCTGGTTCGCTCCGTAGACAAGGACCCGGCCCGAGAGGAGCTGATTCGTACGCTGGTCAAGCTGGCTCATCGCATCGGTGCCTCTTGCGTTGCCGAGGGAGTCGAGACGCGGGAGGAACTCGAAACCCTCGAGCGGCTGGGCCTGGATTATGTCCAGGGCTATCTCTTCACGCGGGCGACTTCCCTCGACGAGGCCCTGAACCCCGCGGTTCTCGAGCGCGCCTTCGGCTGAGATCTCGATGCGGAGTTGGATTCCGCGCTGCGAGAGGGTAGATTGACGGTCCGTGTCCCACGGGGCGCGCGGGAGTCCGATGTCGATCCTTTCGCTCAATGACGATCCTCGTCTTTCTCGCCACGTCATTGCCCTCGACCGTCAGGGGCGTGCCAGGCTCTACCACACGGTCACCGGCCAGAGTCTGCCGGCCGATGCCGACGAGACGACTCTCGGGCAGGCTCTTTTTCTGGCGGGCC
>JALTMS010000469.1 GCA_027001345.1 Acidobacteriota bacterium
GCCTCGGACGCCCCGCCCGCTGACGTTCTCCAGCCCCCCGGTGGCCGGTAACTCCAACCCCGCCTCCCGCGCAGCGAGTACCACGGCCTGCGCCAGAGGATGATTCGACTGCTGTTCGACGGCTGCGGCGACACGCAGCAGCGTGTCGGCATCCGCCTCCCCCATGGGCAGCAGGTCGGTGACCCGAAAGCGTCCCTCGGTCAGCGTTCCCGTCTTGTCGAAGGCCATCACCCTGACCCGGCCCAGGTTCTCGAGGTGAACGCCCCCCTTGATCAGCACGCCGTTGCGCGCCGCCTGGGCGATGCCCGCCAGTACGGCCGCCGGAGTCCCGAGAGCCAGTGCGCAGGGCGAGGCCGCAACGAGCAGGAGCATCGCCCGGTACAGACTCTCGCTCAGCGGCATCCATCCGGTCAGCGGCGGGACCAGCGCCACCAGCGCGACGAGTACCAGTACGGCAGGAACGAAACGCGCGGTGAAGCGCTGAGTGAAGCGCTGGGTCGGACTCTGTTGGCTCTGGGCCTCGGCGACCATCTGCATCACGCGGCTGAGAGTGTTGTCCCGCGCCAGCCGCGTGACCCGAACTTCGAGGGCTGCCTGCTGGTTGATCGTCCCGGCGAACACCTCGGCGCCGACTTCCTTGACCTGGGGCGCACTCTCGCCGGTGATCGGACTCTGATCGACGGCGCTGCTGCCTGCGACCACCTCGCCATCGACCGGAATCCGGTCTCCGGGACGCACCATCACCACCTGCCCGATCTCGAGACGCTGGACATCGACCTCCTCGACCTTTCCCGCGCGCTTGAGCCGGGCGGTCTTCGGCATCAACTCACCGAGTGCCCCGACGGCCCGGCGCGCCCGATCGAGGGCGAAATGCTCACCGGCATGACCGAGGCTGAAGAGAAGAAGCAGAAAGGCCCCCTCCGACCACTGGCCGAGAGCCGCGGCGCCAGCGGCAGCGGCGAGCATCAGTACGTCGGTGTCGAAACGCCCCTTGAGCAGGCCGCCGATGGCGTGGGTCGCGATGTCGTAACCCCCGGCAACATAGGCCGCGATGAAAAAAAACAGTGCCACTGCCGGAGGCAGGCCGAAATAGGCCTCGCCGAGCCAGCCGATCAGAAAGCATGACCCGGCAATCGCCAGCAACACCATCGCCCAGCGCCGCTGAAGCCAGTGGGGCACGAAGGAAGGGGCGCTGCCGTGGCTGTCAGCAGGGTGTTCGGCGTCGCCCTTCTCCGTCTCGATCGCTGGTGGGGCGGCAGCCACGACCTTGTAGCCCAGCGCCTCGACGGCCTGGTGGATCTGCGCCAGATCGACCACCTCGGCGTCATAGGCCACGAACACCCTTGCCGCGGCGTAGTTGACACTGGCGTGCAGCACACCAGGCAGGCCGGCCAGAGCGGACTCCAGGGTCGTGGCGGCATCTGCCGCATCCATCCCGGCAATGGCGAAAGATGGGTGCCGATAGCGATCACTGAACGACATGCCCACCTGCCGCGCCCGGCGCTCGAGGGCCGCGAGGGAGATCAGATTCGGGTCGTAGTGCAGGCAGAGCCGCGGCGGCTCCACGTCGCCGCGCAGGTGAGCGCGCAGCACACCCCGACACTGACCAAGGGCGGTTTCCAGGTGCTCGAGGCAGCGATCCTCCGCATCGGACAGCTCCGGCGCGAGCACTGTCACCTCGAGGGCAACCGTTTCTTCTGCGGACATCGGCACCTCCGGCGGCGCCATCGACGTCGCCGCCGCTCCGGCCCCAGCGGCCCGAACGAGACTCTTGTTCTACCACGACCCGCCGGCCGGCCGTGCATAATGGCGCTCGGAGGTCCGGCAATGGCGTGCAAGTTGCAAGTCGTCGGGAGCGGCTGTTCTCGGTGCGCTCTGCTCGAGACCCGAGTCCACCGGGCCCTCGAGCACTACCCGGCAACGGTGGAGGTCGAGTACGTCAGCAAGATCGTCGATGCCCTCGCCCTGGGGGTGATGGCCATTCCAGCCCTCGTCCTCGATGGCCGGGTACTGGCCGCCGGCCGGGTGCCCAGCGTACGAGAGATCCTCGACTGGTTGAGCGAAGCCCACCGCCAGACGGGCCGCGCGGGCGATCCCGAACCGCCCGCCGAGATTCCCGAGTAGGCGCGCCCCTGTCCCTCTCGGGGCGCCCCGCGGCTCCACCTTTTTTCGTTTTGGCTCGCCCTGCACCCCTCGCCTTGACAGGCCATTGACTTCCCCGTAAACGCTCGATCGGCAGCGGTGGAAGGTGGGCAGATGCATCGGGAAGTGCGCATCCTCGAGGGTGCCGGTCAGTGGCCGGCGCTCCGGGACTCTTGGGACCATCTGATCGAGCGGCGTGGAGCGAGTGCCGATCTTTACGACACCTGCTCGTGGCTCGAGTCCTGGGCCGCCGTGGCGCCGGCTCATCTCGTCGCGCGACTGCGCACACCCGCACTCTTCGAAGACGGACGTCTGCGGGCCCTGATGCCGATGATCGAGGGCCGCTCGCAGCGCTGGACGATTCCGGCCATCGGTTATCGCCCCCGCTATCGCGTGGTGGTCGACGAGGAGCAGCCCGACCCTTCGCTCCTCGCCGCACTGGTCGAAGCGGCGGCGCGCTCCGGCGCCCGCGAACTCCAGCTCCTCGCCCTGCCTTCGACCGACCCTCAGGTTCGTCCCCTGTGCCGCGTACTCGACAGCAGCGGGTTCCGGGTACACGTCGCAGAAGGCACCACCGAATGCCTGGCGGCGGCGGAGTCGAGCTGGGAGGAGCATGCCCGCCGCTTTCCCGAGGTGCGCCGCACGACTCGCAAGCGCCGGCGCAAGGCACAGGCCCTCGGTCCCCTGCGCCTGCTGCGCTACGGCGGTGAGGGCGGATTGCCGATCGACCAGGGCTTCGAGACCTACTGCCGGGTCCATGCCGCGAGCTGGAAGGGAGAACTCCGGCCGCTGACCGCCGACCACCGCCGCCACCTGCTACGAGCCGCCGACCAGCGAGGCTGGGTGCGTCTGTTCGTGCTCGAACTCGCCGGCGTGCCCGCCGCCGCCCACATCTGGTTCCGCCTCGGCGGCCGGGCGATTTCCTACTCGACGGTCTACGACCAGCGCCTGGCCCCCCTCTCTCTGGGCACCGTGATCCAGTGGGAGACGCACCAGGCAGCCTGGGAAGAAGGCGTCCCGCAGGTCATCGACTACTTGCCCGGAAAGGGCACCTACAAGAGCCGGCTGGGTACGCTCGCACCGCGTCTGCTGGTGATCACCGCGGCCCGTCGCAGCCTGGTCACCGGCCTGGCCCTGCCCCTGCGGGGGACCGCTCGGAAGACGGCCCGGCGCACGGTTCATCTGGCGCGAAAGGTCGGCGCCAAGGTCGGGCCGGCTCGCTCCCTGCCCCGATCCAGCACCCCCGGCGAGCCGACACCGGTGCGGTCCCTGGTCATCACCCCCACCGCCGACGATGCCCCCTGCCCGATCGAGCGCCTCGCACCCTCGACGAGTAC
>JALTMS010000470.1 GCA_027001345.1 Acidobacteriota bacterium
GGAGATCCCTCTGCGCCGGAGCATCGAGATCGACGAAGCGGGGCAGGCGCGCGATCAGCGCATCGCGCTCGGCGGGCGGCAGCCGGGGGTGAAGCAGGCGGGCCGGCAGGCCCAGCTCGATCAGCGCCAGCAGGCGGATCAGGGATGAGCGGGTCGGTCGGGGCGTGATCCACGCACCCTCGTGGCCCGCCAGCCGAGGGGCAAGGCGCCGGACCTCGCCCTCCACCCGGCGCGCCAGTTCCCGGAAGTCGAGGATCCGTCCATCCAGATCCAGGGCTGGAGCCTCGGGCGCCTCGGCGGCGGCCAGTCGCACGCTGAACACGCTCACCGCAGGTCCTCGACCTCGAGGCCCAGCCCCGGGTACTCCAGCGCCGGCAGCGTCGGACCGGACCAGGCTGCCGGACGCTGTTCGGCGGGCAGCAGGGGGTGTTCCGCCAGCCCGCTGGTGTCGGCTCCAGTGGCCAGCGCCAGTTCCACCGCCAGGGCCCGCTCGAGCCCGCTGCCCAGGGTGTGGCTCAGTACCCAGCGCAGGCCCCGGCGCCGGGCGCGTTCGATCAGCTCGAGGGTGCGCACCGGGCCTCCGAGGCAGGGGGGTTTGAGCACCAGCACCGCGCAGACGCCCGCGTCGAGGATCTCACCCGCCAGGGTGGGGTCTTGCAGGCTCTCGTCGGCGGCCAGCGCCACGGGGCTCGGGCCGACCCGGAGCATGACATGGCCGCCGACGGGCTGTTCGACGTAATCCAGGTCCAGGGGGACGAGCTGTTCGAGATGACGGCGTGCCTGCTCGAGGGACCACCGTCCGCCCACATCCAGGCGCAGACGCAGCTCGGCGCCCAGGCTTTCCCGCAGCCGCCGCAGCAGGGCTGCCTCCAGCTCGAAATCCTCTCCTCCCTTGACCTTCATCGTGCGGAATCCGGCATCCCACAGTTCTCGAGCCCGGCGCTCGGCGGCCTCGGGCGCGAGCAGGGGGATCAGTGCCTGACAGCCGACCGATGCCCCTGCCGGGCCGCCCAGCCAGCGATGCAGGGGCTCGCCGGCCCGTCGTGCGGCCAGGTCGATGATGGCGCATTCCACCGCGCAGCGGGCGGAAGGCGGCAGATCCGCACAGGCCGCTCCGCTCAGGAGGAGGGGGGGGCCGGGGCGGATCTCCAGCGCTCGAGGCGGATCGATCAGCCACTGTTCGAGGGCTTCTCCGGCCGCTTCCAGGGTGTCCGGGGAATAGCCCGGCAAGGGGCAGGCCTCGCCGCGGCCCCGGACTCCCTGAGCATCTTCCACTTCGAGCCAGAGGATCTCGCGACGGGACCAGCTTCCGGCGGCGCTGTGCCACGCTTCCCCTTCGAGGGTCCGCTGCACGAGACGTCCGCCGCCGAGAGTGATCATGGTCCCACACCGCCGGCCAGCAATCCCCCCGACAGCAGCAGGCCGTGGAGCAGCAGCAGCAGCGCCGTCGAGGCCAGGGCGCGGTTCAGGCGCCGGGGATCCGAGCTACGCCCCACCACCCGCACCAGCCGGAAGGCCAGTGGCAGGGTCAGTACGGGGGCCAGCACGCCGATCGGAGCGATCCCCAGGCGGAAGGCCAGCGCCGGCAGCAGGTAGCTCGCGCCCAGCAGCAGGGCGTACTCGATCCGGCCGAGGGAGACTCCCAGCAGCACCGGCAGGGTGCGCTTGCCCGCCCGGCGGTCCTGCTCGACGTCCCGCACGTTGTTGACCACCAGGATCGCCGTGGCCAGTACCCCCACCGTCCCACCGGCGAGCCAGGCCAGGGGCGAGAGTCGCAGGGCCTGAACCCACACCGTCCCGCAGACCGCCACGAAGCCGAAGAAGAGCAACACGAAGAGATCCCCCAGGCCGTTGTAGGCCAGGGGGAAGGGGCCGCCCGTGTAGGCCAGGCCCGCGAGCAGGGAGGCCAGGCCGATGACGACCACCGGCCAGCCCGCGACCCTCGTCAGGTACAGCCCGCAGACCGTGGCGGCACCGAAACTCAGGGCGATGCCGATCCAGACCTGTACCGGCGTGAGCAGTCCCGCCTGCACCGCCCGCAGCGGCCCCTGCCGTTCGGCGGTATCGGCACCCTTCTGAAAGTCGAACAGGTCGTTGGCGAAGTTGGTGCCGATCTGGATCAGCAGCGCGCCGAGCAGAGCGGCCAGGGCGGGACCGAGGCGGAAGGCGCCCATGGTCCAGGCCACCGAGCTGCCCACCACCACCGGCGTGGCAGCGGCGGGCAGAGTGCGGGGACGGGCGGCCAGCCACCACGCTCCGGCGCGCGTTGCCGGCGCGTCGATTCCCGTCGGGCTCACCACTCCTCCGGGCCCTCAGGGAAAACGCGGGAACTTGTCGAAGTCGGGTCGCCGCTTTTCGAGGAAGGCCCGCTTGCCCTCCTTGGCCTCCTCGGTGAGGTAGAACAGCAGCGTCGCGTCGCCGGCGAGCTGCTGCAGGCCCGCCTGGCCGTCACAGTCCGCGTTGAGCCCGGCCTTGAGCAGCCGCAGGGCGGTGGGGGAGTTCTGCAGGATCTCGTCGCACCAGCGCAGGGTCTCGGCTTCGAGCTGATCGAGGGGGACCACCGTGTTGACCAGACCCATGTCCAGAGCCTGCCGGGCGTCGTACTGGCGACAGAGGAACCAGATTTCCCGCGCCTTCTTCTGCCCGACCACCCGCGCCAGATAACTCGCGCCGTAGCCGCCGTCGAAGCTTCCGACCTTGGGGCCGGTCTGGCCGAAACGCGCGTTGTCCGCAGCGATGGTCAGATCGCAGATCAGGTGCAGCACGTGGCCACCGCCGATGGCGTAACCGGCCACCTGGGCGATGACCGGCTTGGGCAGGGTGCGGATCAGCCGCTGCAGATCGAGGACGTTCAGTCGCGGGACGCCGTCGGCTCCCACGTAGCCGCCGTCGCCGCGCACCGACTGGTCGCCTCCCGAGCAGAAGGCCAGCTCACCCTCGCCGGTGAGGATCACCACGCCGATCTTCTGGTCGTCGCGGGCATCGCTGAAGGCGCGGATCATCTCCTCGACGGTCAGCGGACGAAAGGCATTGCGCACCTGGGGGCGGTTGATCGTCACCCGGGCGATGCCGCCGGACTTCTCGTAACGGATGTCTTGGTAGCCCTCGATCACGGACCACTGGCGTTGGCTCATGGGGAATTCTCCATCCAGCGGAGCAGGCGCTCCGGTTGCTCGATGCGCAGGTTGTGCCCGGCTCCCGGGACGATCTCCAGGGTGGCCCGGCCGCGCGTCGCCCGGACGATCTGCCGGCCCAGGGCGACGAACTTGGGATCATCTTCTCCGACGGCCAGGTGGATCGGCAACTTCAGGCTGCCGAGTCGGGGCAGGCAGGCGGGCATCACGCCCAGGCCGAGGCAGTCCAGCGCCCGGGCCAGGGCCATCCCGCGGTGGCGGCGACGCTCGAGGTTCTGCTCGCGCCGGCGCACTGCGGGCAGTCGGGACTGAGAGGCGAACAGGGGGCGGTTTTCCCACCAGG
>JALTMS010000471.1 GCA_027001345.1 Acidobacteriota bacterium
AGCCGGCAGGGCCAGTCCGCGAGGTGACGCCGGGCGGCAGCGCCAGCGACCCGGCCCCTGCCGGTCCCACTGGCAGCCGAGCAGTTCGGGCACGCCGCCGACCGCGGCGGCAAGCACCGGCCGCCCCACCCACAGGGCCTCGAGTACGCTGACCGGTGTCCCTTCCGAGCGCGACGGCAGTACCAGGCCATCGGCACGGGCGATCTCCAGCAGCGGGTCGGGCCGGGGGCCGCGCCACTGCCAGCACGACGTCAGACCGCCGGTGCCGAGGATGCCCTCCACCTCTCGACGAAGCTCCGGCTCCATCGGACCGACCACCACCACCTCGAGCCGGGCGGCTCGGCGGGGATCGTCGGAAGCCAGGCGGGCGTGGGCCCGGGCCAGCAGGTCGAGCCCCTTGACTCGAACACCGCGACCGACGAAGACCAGCCGGCGCCCGGAACCCGCCGAGGCGGGAGGTGGCCAGGTGGGCGCGGGACCGCAGGCCGCTGGATCGAAGGCCAGGGGCTGAACGCGAACCGGGAAGCCCGGTCGAATCCCGAGCAGGGAGACGATCTCCTCCCGCTGGGCCGGAGAGAGGGTCAGCAGCAGGTCCGTGGCATGTCGCTGGAGGCGCCGTTCGACCCAGCGCCAGAGCGGCGCGAGCCGACCGGAAGCTCGATCGGAAAGGGAATGGCCGTGAAAGGTATGCACCAGCACGGGGCGCGCCGTGTCCAGCCGGCCGGCCAGCCGGCCGAGGGCGCCGGCCTTGGCGGTGTGGGTGTGGACCACCTCGGGGCGCAGGCGGCGCAGAGTCTCCCGCAAAGCGGCCAGAGCGCGCAGGTCCCGTCCCGGGGAGGGGTGGCGCACCAGGGCATCGAGACGGAGCACGGGGACCTCGGCGTAGTGCTCGAGGCTGGCGATCGCCTCTTCTTCGTAGGGCCCCGCCCGGCCACAGACCAGCAGGGGCTGAAACCCAGACCGGCGCAGGCTGTCGAGGCCCGTGAGCACGGGCCGGGTCGGACCGCCGAGAACCAATCGGGTCAGCAGGTGGAGCACCAGAGGCCGGGCGGATCTTTCCATCCCAGCACTTTCGCAAAGGCTCCGCCCTGACGCAAGGACGTGGAGGTGGGGAAAAAACATCGAATAGGATCGTAAGCCTATGGACATTCACGGGTTGTTGAGATAGTCTCCCGTTCAGCAACAACCCAGTCGGTCGGGGCCGATGCAATGCGGCAACGGGTGTGGCAAGGGTGACGGCTCGAAAAGAGCCTTGCCGCCCCGGCGCCGGGGCCTAGATTCGAACCGGAGACGGGTTTTTGCAGCCGGTCGGGTCGGCGCCCAGGGGTGGTGCCGACGCGCGGAGGAGGACGGGCGCTTTCCTCGAGGAAGCGCCACCGAGGGTGACCTTGGATCAGCGATACAAGCACAATCCACGGCTCGCCGAGCAGATGCTCGGCGGCAAGGCGGTGCTCCTGCACTACGAGGGGCGGCGCGTTCTCGGCCTCAACGAGACCGGCTCCCGGATCTGGGAGCTTCTCGATGGCCGGCGTACGACTGCAGAAATCGCCGACCTCCTCGCCGAAGAGACGGGCGCCCCCCGTCCCGACGTCCAGGCCGAGGTCGCGGCATTTGTCGCCGATCTCGCCCGTCGCGAGTTGGTCGTTCAGACAGGCAAGGCAGCCCCCGTGGAGAGCCCACGGGATCCCCGCCCAGGGTCCGGGCGGGATGTCTCGGAGGAGATGCAATGAAGGCAAGCGGTGTGATGCAAGGCACGGAAACAGCCCACGCCGGACGGTGGGTAGTGCGGGTGGCCTTGGCTCTGGTCCTGACCCTCGGGGTCGTGTCCTGGGCGACGGCCACGACAACGACCTGTGGTGGAGCCGAAACCGATGGAGGGGGGTACTCCTGCACCATGCCCGCCACCACGGACATGATCCCCGACATCTCCGGCACGGGCACGGCCATCACGAGCTGGAAGCCCAAGGGCTGCTCGGGTGATGACTGCTACGCCCTCGTCGCTCTCGGTGCGACCTTCGACTACTACGGCAACAGCTACACCGAGGGATACGTCGGCAGCAACGGCTACTTTTCCTTCGGCGCCGGCTACACCAACGAGGTCAGCGCCGAGTCGATCCCGGCCTCGCCCGATCCGAACAATACGATCTACGTCTACGGCGACGATCTCGATCCTTCCACCAGCGGCACGATTTACTACCAGGCTGGCGTGACCTGCACCGTGGACCGCGACTCGAACAGTACCAACGACACCTGCTTCGTGGTGCAGTGGAATGCTGTCCCCGACTTCGATGCGACCGGTACGGTCACCGTTCAGCTCGCCCTCGACTTTGCGACCAACGAGGCACTGATCGAGATCGAGGCGGAGACTACCGATGCGGGTACTCCGCGGCTGGTCGGCACGGAGAATCTGGCCGGCTCCGCCGGCCTGTGGTTCAAGTCCGGCAGCGATGTCGACTCCCGCGGCGCGGCGGCGGGAGACCAGTTCATCTTCTCGCCCGACAACGGAGCCCCCGCGGTCAGCAGCACCACCCCCGCCGACAACGCCACTGGCGTGGCTGTCGCCGCCGACGTGGTGATCAACTTCGACGAGGCGATGGACACGTCCACAGTGTCGATCTCGGTCCTTGCCGGCACCGACCCTGGGAGCTGGTCGGCAACCTGGAGCAACTCCAACCAGACGGTGACCTATACCCACGCCGACTTCAGCGACAGCGACACTCTGGCGCTTCAGATCACCGGCCAGGACACTGCAGGCAATGCTCTGACGAATACCAACAACACGTCTCAGACCTGCAGCTCCGGCTATTGCTGGGACTTCAGCACCGTCGATCTGACGGCTCCCTCGGACGTGACCAAGCTGACCACCGCCGCGACCGACCTGACGGTCAAGGCCGAGTGGGCACCGCCGAGTGATTCCGACCTCAGCGGTTTTCTCGTCCTGCGCCACACCGGCGCGGCGGTCGATTCCGACCCGGTGGACGGCACGACTTACACCGTCGGTGACGTGATCGGCACCGGCAACGACGTGGTTTGCGTGACCTCCGCATCCGGTGGAGCCATCGATTCCTGTACCGACAACACCGTGACCAACGGGCAGACCTACTACTACAAGGTCTATTCCTACGACACATCGAAGAACTACGCGGGCGGCGTCTCCCGAACCGCCCTGCCCCGGTCGGACCAGAGCTACAAGTTCTCCTACACCACGAGTTCGAGCACTCTGGCCGCTCCGGGTGTGGTGGCCAACACCTACATCGTGGGCACTGGCAACGATCGCCTGCTCCACCGGATGACCGAAGCCAACGGGTCCCGCGGCACGTGGGATCCTCCATCGACCGGCGGAGCGGTCCAGTCCCGTCCGGTTTCGGGCGATCTCGACCTGAGTTCCGGAACGGACTACACGTCGTTCATGTCGGCCCAGAACGGCTATCTCTATCGCTTCGCTCTCGATGGCACGGGTGCTGCGGCGGAGGG
>JALTMS010000472.1 GCA_027001345.1 Acidobacteriota bacterium
GATTCCTTCGTCACCGTCGAGCTTTATCCGGACGGTGCGAAGGACTCCAACTTCGACTTCTCCTTCGGCTTGAGAACCTCCGGCGTCGGCAGCTCTCACCGCTCTTATCGCTGCAAGGTCGAACGCTTGACGGATCGCCACACGATTCGCTTCAACAAGTTCTATGACGGCATCAAGGGCTTGTCGGCGGGACCGTGGGAGGGCGACCTGGGGCCGCCTCCGTGGCGTGTGCGCTTCGAAGCAACGACCCAGGAGCCGTCACCGGGCCAGTTCCAGGTCACTCTTTCGGCCTACACCTGGGATGGCAGTGCGTGGGTTCTGCGGGCGTCCTTCGTCGATGACGGCGCCAGTGGCAACTCGAGCTGGGATGCCACGCCTCGCATTCTCACCCCCGGGCACGTGGTGCTCTCCAACGAGAAGCAGGGCCAGGTGCACTACCGGCAGATGCAGGCGGGCCGACTGCTGCCGTAGCCCGAATGGCACCAAGATCGGGGCGGATCACTTCCCGTCGTGTGAGCACAAGGCCAGGGCCTCGACCTGGTCGGTCTGGGGCATCATGTCCACCGGCACGACCCGTTGCACTTGGTAGCCTCCCTCCACCAGCCGCGTCAGATCTCGCGCCAGAGTGTGGGGATTGCAGGAGAGATAGGCCAGGCGCCGGGCGGGGTGCGCGATCAGTGCATCGAGAACTGCGCGCCGGCAGCCGGGGCGGGAGGGGTTGAGCACCACCCGGTCGGCCGGCTGTTCGCGGCGCAGCGGTGGGTAGAGATCTTCCACCGCACCGGCTATCAGGCGACAGCGGGCTGCCAGACCCCAGCGTTCAGCGTTGGCTCGGGCACAGGTGACGGCGCCAGTATCGGCTTCGATCCCGAGCAAGCGCTCGCCTTCTTCCAGCAGGGCCAGACCGTGCAGGCCCGAGCCGCAGTAGAGGTCGTGCAGTGGTCCTCGGCGACCCAGATGTCTGCCCATCAGCGTGTGGAGTGCGGGCAGCAGCGACAAGTTGAGCTGGACAAAGGCTCCTGCAGCAACCTGCAGGGCAGGGGCATCGGTATCGATTCGGACGTGGAGTCGGTCGCTGCCGTGGAGCGTCCGGCTGACCTCGCCGAAGACGTAGGATGAGCGTACGGGGTTGTAATTGACCCTGATCCCCTCGAGAGGAAGGGCCTCGGTCAGCTCCGCCAGGGGCAGGTCGATCGGCGTTTCAGGGGGGACTTCGAGGACCAGGCCGAGCTGAAGCGTCGGGCCGTCGCCTTCCTGGAGATCGATGTACTTGATCGGTCCCCGGGGGACCGCCAGCCGGTGGCTGGCCAGCCAGCGTCGGAGTGTCGCCGTCGCCTGATCGAGTAGCGGACGATGCACGGCACAGTGGGGCAGATCGACGATCCGGCGGCTGCCCCGCTCGAACAAGCCGATTTTGACCCGGCCCGTCTCGCAGCTCACCGCGAGCTTGGCCCGATTGCGGTAGGCCGTCGATTGCTCCGAAGCGAGCGTCGGGGCGAGGGGAAGATCGGCCAGCAGCGGCTCAGCGCTGAGAATCTCGGCCAGCACCTGCCGCTTGTAGACCAGTTGCTCGGCATAGGACGAGCCGATCAGGGCGCAGCCGCCGCAGGTCTGCGCCACCGGGCAGGAGCAGGCATCGGGCGCATCGGCTGCCTGCGGCGGCAGGGGAAGAGCGCTCTGGCGCGAGGGTTGGGGCTTGCGTCGATGGTTTCTGGGCTGCGCGCGGCTCACCGGAGCGCCTCGTGATCGAGTCCATCGCCGAAGGCGACGGCCTGGGGAAAAAACGCGAGAAAGTCGCTTTCCAGGGCGTCGTAGTGACGCTGCAGCTCACGTCCCCCCTGGTCGAGGCCGTTGCTTCGGCGAATGCGCCGCGAGACGCTGCCCAGCGCGCGATCGATGCCTTCCACTGAGACGTAGGAGCCGAGCAGATCGATGCGGGCCATCGCCTCGATGCGCGGTCGCAGCTCGGTCGATTCCGAGCGGCACAGGAGCTGGCGATACATGCGCTGGCAGAACGCCGTCAGCGGCTGATGGTGGAAGGTGTTCCAGTGACGAGCCAGGTAGTGATCGAAGAAGATGTCCACCATCACGCCGCGGAAATGGCGGTAGGTCGGATCGATGCGGCGTTTGGCGCGGAGAAAGGCCGGGTGAGTGTCGGTGAACGAGTCGAGCCTGCGGTGGTGCCAGACGGCTCGCCGCACCTCCGCCGGTTCGAGGGCCTCCACCGGGCCTCGCAGCACATCCCCGAGCAGCGTGCCCGCGGGGCAGAGGCTTCGCCGCTCGGCCAGTAGCAGGTGGGCGAGGTAGTTCATGGACCAGTTATACCCGAGGAACTGACACAGAGCAGGAAGAGGGGCAGAATGGGCGTCTACCAGCCGGCGGGTCGGACCGGCGAATCGTCATGTCGAACGGCAGGAGGTAGCGCGCGTGCACGAGGAGTGGGAAATCAAGCTCTCGTCCCCTGTTCCGCTCGATACCGCGGCCATCGGATCCGTCGCGCGCCAGGCGGGGTTCGAGGTCGATGACCGTGGAGCCCACGAGCAGGTCGACGACTACCTCGATACCGAGCGACTCGATCTGTCCCGAGGTCGCGGCGGGCTGAGGGTTCGAACGAAATCCGGTCAGCGCACGCTGACGTTCAAGAACGCCGGCTCGAGGAAGGGCGACGCCTTTCGTCGCCTCGAAGTGGTCGGCGCCTGGGAGCAGGATGTCTTGCCTGGATCCGCCGCCGAGCTTCCTCCGTCGGTCCGGCGCCACGTCGAGCCACTGATCTACTCGCGCCCCCTGGAGGGGCTGATGCGGCTCGAGACCAGGCGCCATGCGCTGGCTCTCCGGCACCCCCTGTCGGGCGCCCGGGCCGAACTCGCCATCGACCGGGTGGAGAGCGGGTCGGGGGCCTGCCGCGCGACGCCCTTCGCCGAACTCGAGATCGAAGCTCTCGAAGGGGATTCTCGCCCCTGGCAGGAATTGGCTGAGCAACTGAAGGGAGGATTCGGGCTGACGACCTCGGCGCACAACAAGCTCGAGCAGGCCCTGCTCCTTGCTGGCCGTCAGCTTCCCGCCCCACGCAAGAAAACCCCCCTCGTCTCCTCGATGCCTTTGCGGGAGGCGGCGCGAGAGGTCTTCCGGCGGCATTTTTATCGGCTACAGCGTGAAGAGCCAGGTACCCGCCTGGCGGAAGACATCGAGGCTTTGCACGACATGCGGGTCGCCTCTCGCAGGTTGCGGGCCGCGTTCCGTCTGCTCTCCGGCGCCTTCTCCGCCGGTCAGCTCGATGCCTTCAATCGACTGATGAGCCGTACCGGTCAGGTTCTCGGTCATGCCCGCGATCTCGATGTCTTTCTCGAAGCTTTGCCGGCCTTGCGTGCCAGCGTGCCGGAAGCCCTGGTCGAAGATCTCGAACCTTTCGAGGCCCTGGTAGTCGAACACCGCCGCCGCGAGCAGCAGCGCATTCTTACCTGGCTGAGCAGCGCCACTCGTCTGCGGGCTTGCGAGCGTTTCGAGTTGTTTCTCGAGCGCCCGCCCGCCCGTGCTCGTGGGTTGGCCATGGAGGTCGGGCAGGTGGCTCCCGGTCTGGTGCTCAGCGCCGCCCGGCGCGTCTACCGTCGGGGCGCCAAGATCGGTCGCAAGGCGCCGCCGGCCAAGCTGCACCGTCTGCGCATCGCGATGAAGAAGATGAGATATGCGATGGAGGATTTCTCCGATCTCTATGGCAAACGGCTCAGCGGCTTCGTTCGCGCTTGCCGCGAGCTACAAGACGTGCTCGGCGCTTTCAATGACGCCGACGTGACGCTTCACTGGGTCGGCGAATTCGTCGACAAGCGGGGACATCGCCTCTCGCGGCGCACCTTACTGGCAGTGGGGAGCCTGATGGGCGTGCTGGCCGCGAGGCGGGAAGAGGCACGGGACGATTTCAGGGCTGCCTGGAGGCGCTTTGACAAGGACTCGGTACGGCGCGAACTCAACAGCGCCTTGCTATCCGATCTGTGACCGCTCGCCCTCGGGCGGGTGGACGGTCACCAACCGCAAGGAGACCCTCTCATGGGACGCATGGACCCTCATTCCTACACCGACCCCGATCAGGCCAGCACGCGCCATATGGATCTCGAGTTGACCGTTGATTTCGCCGCCCGCCGGCTGCGAGGCGTGGTTCGCCTCGATTTTGCCGAGGCCGGCAGCGGTCCCGTGGATCTCGATACCAGGGATCTGACCATCGAGGCGGTCGAGACTGCCGACGGCACTCCCCTCGACTTTCATCTGGCGGATCCCGAGGGTTTCATGGGAGCACGCCTGCGTATCGAGCGGCCGGCGGGCGTGGATTCGCTTCGCATCCGCTACGCGACCTCGCCCGAAGCCTCGGCGCTGCAATGGCTCGAGCCGCAGCACACCGCGGGCGGCAACCATCCCTACATGTTCAGCCAGTGCCAGCCGATCCATGCGCGCTCGATGGTGCCCGTACAGGACTCGGCTCGGGTGCGTTTCAGCTACTCGGCGCGCATCACGGTCCCCCGGCCGCTGAAGGCAGTGATGTCGGCAGCTCCAGGGGAGGAAGCGCGGGGTGAGACCAGTTCGGTGTTCAGCTTCGAGATGCCTCAGCCGATTCCCTCCTACCTGCTGGCCATCGCGGTCGGGAACCTGGCCTCGCAGGATGTGGGCCCGCGTTCGAGGGTCTATGCCGAGCCGGAGCAACTCGAGGCCGCGGCGTGGGAATTTGCCGAGATCGATCGCATGCTGCTGGCGGCGGAGGGTCTGTTCGGGCCCTATCGCTGGGACCGCTTCGACTTCATCGTCATGCCGCCGGCCTTCCCTTACGGTGGGATGGAGAATCCGCGCCTGACCTTCCTGACGCCCACCCTGCTTGCCGGCGATCGCTCGCTGGTCAACGTTCTGGCCCACGAGCTGGCCCACTCCTGGACCGGCAACCTGGTGACCAACGCGACGATGAACGACTTCTGGCTCAACGAGGGTTTTACGGTGTGGGCCGAGCGCCGCATCCTCGAGGCCCTGGCGGGCGAAGACGCGGTGGCGCTGGCTGCCGCCATCGGGCGCCACGGCCTGGAGGAGGATATTCAACGATTTGGCGAGGACTCGCCGCTGACCCGGCTCGAGAATGATCTGGCCGGCATCGATCCCGACGAGGTCTACTCTCAGGTTCCCTACGAGAAGGGCTGTCTGCTGGTGCAGTTGATCGAGAAGACCGTCGGCCGGCAAGCCTTCGACCGCTTCATCACTCGCTACATGGATCGCTTCGCCTTCACCTCCATCACGACTGCCGAGTTCGAGGCCTTCTTCCACGAGGAGCTGCCGGGAGTTGCCGAGAAGATCGGGATGGATGCCTGGATCCACGGGCCCGGCATTCCGGCCAACGCCCCCGTCTTCCACTCGCGACAGCTCGAGGAGATCACGGCGCTGGCGGCAAGCTGGGCCGATGGCGAGCGCCCCGATCCCCAAGTCGCGCGAGAGTGGTCCGCCGAGCTGTGGCAGATCTACCTCCAGCGTCTGCCTCGGCCGATCAGCGTGGACGACTGCGCGTGGCTCGATCAGACCTTCTCGCTGACCGACAGCGGCAACTGCGAGATTCTCTGCCAGTGGTTGCTGATCGCGGCGGCTTCGGGCTGGGAGCCGGCCTACCCCAGGATTCGCTCGTTCCTCGGTTCGGTGGGCCGGATGAAGTACCTCAAGCCGCTGTACACGGTTCTTCACGCTCACGAGCGGACGCGGGCCATGGCTGCTGAACTCTTCGCGGCCTATGGCGATCGCTACCATCCCATCGCTCGGGGCGGACTGGAGTCGATCCTCAGCGCCTGAAGTGCAGCCGGCGGTGGGCTCCGTGGCCCACCGCCGGCGCCTGCTCGTCGGGTGGGTCCAGGGCGAGCGGGATCTGCATCAGTGCGCCTCCGGTTCGTCGGGGGTGGGGGGCCTGGTTCCGTCTGGGATCGACAGATGTGCTCCGGCGGAAATTTTCCTTGTTCCGAAGTGCGTTCTCTTGTGATGAAGACGTCTGAAAGGCGAAAGCCTTCGCCTGCTCCCGGCTGCACTCCAAGTTGCTGCAATGTAAAGATTTGGTCACAGAAAAGGAGAGCACCTGGGGACTGTTTTGGAAGATTCTTGGGCTAAATGGGATTGAATTGAGATAAGTTTCCTCTTTTTGCCCTGTTCTCGGGTCTGACCTGTCGTACAAGTAAAGGGCACCGGTGAGCCACGCCTGTGGTGGGCGGGGCTCGCCCGGCAATGAGGAGGCCAGGGCAATGAGTTGCAAGACGACAGGCAGAGCGGCGGCAGGCTTGATGGTGATGGCGATCCTCCTGGCGGGGATGCTTCCTGCCCTGGCTCTCGACGTGCTTCCGTGGGGCTTGAAAATCGAAAAAGTCCTCGATGCTGCCAGCACCATGGGTGACATCGCCCAGTCCCCCACGGGAGAACTCTGGCTGCTCGAGAAGAATGGCACCGTGCGGGTCTACGAGAGCGGATCCGAGGCGGCCAGTCTGGTCATCACGGTCAGTACGGCCTGCGATGCCGGTCTGCTCGATGTGGCCTTTGCTCCCGACTACGGCAAGACGGGCCTGGCGACGATCTACTACGTGGATGCCGGGGGTGGTGCGCGGGTCGACGAGATCTACCGCACGGCGACGGGCCTGACCCTGGGTGCGAAGGTGATCGACCTCGGGTCGAGTGCCACGGGCTGCCGGGTCGGTGGAGGCCTGGCCACCGGCACCGACGGCAAGCTCTACGTGGCCGTCGGGGACCTGGAAACCTCGAGTCAGGCCCAGGATGACGGCAGCCTGGCGGGCAAGGTGCTACGCGCCAACTTCGACGGCAGCATTCCAGCCGACAACCCGGATCCCACGAGCCTGGTGTTTGCCAAGGGGTTCCGCAGCGCAACGGACCTGGCCGTCAACCCGCACACGGCCCGTGCCGGTGGCACCGTCTATGGCACGGATCGGGGCGAGGCGACGGTCTACGACGAGATCAACGCCGTTCGCGCCGGCGGTAACTATGGCTGGGACAATACCAGCGGGAATTCAGGCGGCAGCTACGACGATCCCCTGGTGGCCTACAACCCGGTGGTGGGAACCGAGGCTGTCGAGTCCCTGTCTTCGAACTCTTTCGGCGTCGGCCACGATGGCTCCGTCGTCTTCGCCTGCGTGCAACAGGACGAGATCCGCGAGACGGAACTCTCCGGCGCGGAGATGGATGTCGCGGGAAACTCCGCGACGTTCTACGACCCCGACGGCGATCGGGACGGCGTGCCGGACACCCTCTGTCCGAAGGACGCTCACGCTCTGTCCCTGGCCGATGACGGTCAGCTCTACCTGGCTGCCGACGGTGCGAATCCCGGCATCTGGCGTATCTGGCACGATACGCCCGGACCCCGGGAAGTCTCCTCCCCGGGTTCCCCCTTCCCGCTGACAGTGGAGAAGGCGGGCTCCGACCTGAGTGTGGGCTGGGAGAATCTCTACGACCTCGACGCCGGTCTGGCCAAGCGCAACGGTGGCCAGCACGCGGCGACCTACCAGATCTGGGAAGGCAGCCTGCCGATCGGTGGCAGCTACGACCATGCCGTGAAGCTGGCCACGGACGGCAATCCAGCGGGGTCGGCTCGCCTCGAGGCGACACTCACGCCGGATGCGGGTAACCGTTACTTCCTCGTCTCAGCCCAGGGCGACAACCTCGAGGGCAGTACGGGACTGGCCAGCGATGGAAGCGCTCGAACCGGGCCGACCGACTACTGCGACGCCATCGGCTGGGGCAACCTGGAAGGCGAATGTGCGTTCGACTTCAAGATTCCTGGCACCAACGACGTACTCAAGCTGACCGACTACAATCCCCATTCGCCGACCTACATGCAGGAGCTGTCGCTCGAGGACTTCCGTGGCATGGTCTACAAGTTAGCGCTGACCGCGGAGAACTGCTTCTGGTGCACGGTGGAAGCCCAGGACGAGGCGGTCAACGACGAGAAATACGGGCACCGGGACTTCACCTTCGTTTCGGTCTTTACCCTGGCCTACAGCTACTGGACCGTGGTGCCGCCGGAAGAGTGCGCCAGCAGGATCGAGCAGTGGGCCAACGACTACAATTCCTCGACGCCGATTCTCTGTGACGAAGACCACGACGGCGACGGCAAGGGCGACGCCACCGTCCAGTGGGATATCTCCGGCGGCGCTCCCCAGAACTTCTACGTCGATCAGGGCAACGTGGTCTACAAATATGTCAGTGGTGCGCAGTTTGCTTCCGATGTGGAAACAACCATTCTTCCAGAAATCAACCCGGAGACCTGCGAGTGATCGGCATCTCTCTCGGACCGTTTGACGGAGAGCGGCGTCCGACGCCGCTCTTCTCCTGTGTTCTCATCTGTTGCCTTCTGCTGGCCCTCGCCGGACCCTTGGCTCGGGCCGGAGAGGACGACGCTTCCCTTCCGCCGGCCGAAGGTCGGGTCTCGATGGACGGTTCGGAGGGAACGGTGACCGATGCCCTGCAGGGCAAGGAGGGGATGCGGATCCAGACCATGTGCGTCCACTGCAATTCGGCCAATATCCAGGTCGGAGGCCTCAATCAGGAACTCGCGCCGGTACTGTGGGACGGCTTTCCTCTCTTTGGCGGCATGGCGACATCGTTCGTCTTGAGCATCCTGCCTTCCGATACGGTGGCCGAAGCCCAGGTCACCAAGGGTCCGGGCGAGGCGGGCTCGCCGTCTCCCGCCGCGGGGGGGGTGGTCGAACTCGAGAGCAGTCGTCCGACAGAGCTACCCCGTTTCGAGTTGAGCGGCTCGACCGGCTCGTACGGTCTGCGGAGCGGAGTCGCCCGGGCATCGGGCAAGCTGACCGACTGGCTCTCCGGCAGGGTGACCCTGGGCAAGACCAGCGTCGATCCGGTGGACGACGACGGAGACGGCTGGCATGACGTCAGCGCTCTCGAGCGCGAATACGCCGAAGGCGAGATGCGCGTGCAGCTTGGGCGAAGTCACGAGTTGAAGGTCGGCGCATCGTGGATTTCCGAGGACAGCCTCGAAGGTCGGGGCGCCTTCGACATCGTGGCCTACATCTTTTCGCCCGAACGCCTGCCGGCCTGGACGCGAGAAGACGCGCTGATCGGTCGGCGCGAGTACCGCCTGGGCTGGCGCTGGCAGATGGACAGGGGCGGCACCCTGTCGCTCAAGCTGCTCGAAGCGACGCGCGACCACGACGTGCTCAGTCAGTTCACAGCGGTCTCCCTGCCGGGTTTTTCGAACGACCTGGAGCGGCGGCTCGGAGTGTACCAGCGCCAACGCTGGGGACGTCTGAGCTACGATCAGCCGATCGGCCTGTCGATGCGGCTGACGGCCGGCATCGAAGCGGTCCACGACAAGGCGGTGGCCCAGGTCAAGGATTCGATCACGCCGGTGGAGTCCGAATACCTCAAGACCTGGTCCGGCTTCGTCGGCGCCTACTGGACGCTCTCGTCACGCTGGGATCTGGAAGTGGGTCTGCGTCGCGATGATGACGAGGTTTTCGGCGCCCAGACCTCGCCCCGGGCGACGGTGCGCTTCTTCCCCGCGCGCGGGTGGACGCTGCGCGCCGTGGCGGGCCGTACCTTCCGGGTGCCGCGCTCGATCTTCTCCGAGGTCTGCTGTGGCCAGCAACTCCAGCGCAACGTGCTCGAGGACGGACGTGTTCTGGTGCAGCCCGAAGATGCGATGACCTGGGCCCTGGAGACGACTTATCAGCCTTCACCGGAGTTCAAGGCCAGCGTCTATCTGGCCCGCACGGATTTCGACAACCACATCCTCCGGGCCGTGGGGCGCAGCCAGTCGTGGATTCAGACCTACGCCAACATCAACGTTCCCGAGGCAACGTCCAAGACAGCCGAGGTGGCGGTGAACTGGAAGCCGCTCGATGGCCTGAGTCTCGATGGTTCGATCGGCTGGCTTTCGTTCCACAACACCAGTGGGAGGGATCCCGTGGCGCTGGTACGTCAGACCCTCGTGCTGCTGACCGAAGTGCCCATACCGATGGACCGGGTGCCTTACCGCCCGACCCGCACCGGATCGTTCTCGGTTTCCTACGCCTTTCCCAGGGGGCTGGCGCTCTCGGCTCAGGCCAACTACACCGGCGGTATGCTGATCCAGCAATTCAGCGACAACCCCCTGACCGGAGCCAACATTCTGTTGCCCGAACTCCGAGCCACACCGGGGTTCTGGATCGTCGGACTGGCGGTCGACATTCCACTCGGCCGTGGATTGAGCCTCAACGCTGCGGGAGACAACCTGGGGCACCGGATCCAGAACGACCTGGGCGATCCCACCACGGACTACAACTGGGGTCCGCTGACCGGTCGTTCCTGGCGCGCGAGCCTGAAGTGGGCGGTGGACTGATTCGAGGGCGCAGGGCCTGGCCGTCCATGGTAGATTCTCCGCCCGCTGACCGGCCCCTTTCGGGGGCGGCGGCGGGTGGGGTGAGCGATGAGCCTGGTCGATCGAGGATCTCGCCCCGTCGGCACCGGTGCGCAGTTCCGTCGCTGCTGGCGGCAGGTGTGTGAGGGGGCTTTCCCCTTCCTGCTCGACAGCGCTCTACCCGGCCATCCCGCTGCACGCCGCTCGCTGGCCGGCTCCGACCCCTTTCTCGTCGTGGAGGTCAGCGGGGAGCGTGGGCGTGTGTTCCGCGGGGAAAGCGTCGAGCACGTGGTTTCCGACGCGTTCGAGCTGCTCGGCCGACTGTGCGACGAGGTGCGGGGCGAGGAGGTTCTCGGCGTCGGTTACCTGGGCTACGATCTGGGCGGCCAGATCGAGAGCCTGCCCCGGCGTGCGGTGGACGACCAGGGCTTTCCGGAGCTGGTCTTCGCCTTCTACGACCACTGGATCGAGTGGGATATCGATGATGGTCGATCGATTCGGCGGGGACGCGGAGGGCTCGGCCCTCCGGTGGACGCCCGGGCTCTCGATCCCACCACGGCCCCACTGCGCCCGGGCCCCAACTTCACGAGAGATGCGTACCTGCGGGCGGTCGACCAGGCCCGGTCCGCGATCGCCCGGGGCGAGATTTACCAGGTCAATCTGTCCCAGCGCATGGCAGCGATCGGGCCCGCGGACCCCTTCGTACTCTACGCGCGCTTGCGTGACCTTTCTCCCGCACCTTACTCGGCTCTGATCGGTTTCGGACGTCGGGCGGTGATTTCCTCCTCGCCGGAGGAGTTTCTGACCCTCGAGGCCGGGCACGTGCGCACCACCCCGATCAAGGGCACGCGGCCGAGGGGTGCGAGCCCGGAAGAAGACCGGCGCCTCGAGCGGGAACTGCTCGCCAGTGTCAAGGATGCTGCCGAGCTGACGATGATCGTCGATCTCGAGCGCAACGATCTCGGACGCGTCTGCCGCCCCGGCAGCGTGATCTACAGCGAGCGACGCATCGAAGCCCACCCGACGGTCTGGCACCTGGCCGCGACGGTGGAGGGGCAGCTCGAAGACGGACGGAACATGGTCGATCTGCTGCGAGCGACCTTTCCCGGCGGGTCGGTGACGGGCGCACCGAAGATCCGGGCGATGGAGATCATCGACCGGCTCGAGCCCACCCGCCGGGGTGTATTCACCGGAGCGATCGGTATGATCCAGCCGGGGGCCCGAGCCGCCACCGACCGGCTGTCCCTCAGCGTCGCGATCCGCACCATGCACTATGACGCGGGTTGGGTTACCTTCCAGGTCGGCGGGGCCGTGGTCTGGGATTCCGACCCCGAAGGTGAGTATCGGGAAACCCTGGTCAAGGCGCGCGCCCTGGCCGGCGCCCTGGGGCTCGACCTGGAGATCTGACGATGGCCCTGCTCTATCTCGACGGTCGCATCGTAGACGAAAAGCGAGCCAGGATTCCCGCCACCGATCCCGCTCTGGCGTGGGGTGTGGGCGTGTTCGAGGTGGCGCGGGGCTACAATCAGCGCGCGTTCCAGCTCGAAGCTCACCTCGAGCGTTTGCGGCGCTCGGCGGCCCACTTCGGTATTCGGGCCGAGGTGCCGGATCTCGACAGCGTGATCCACCGCCTCTTCGTCCGCAACGGGCTCGATGGAGGCTACGCCCGCATCACCCTGACCGGCGGTGGGCACCTGGTGGTGGTGACTCAGCGCTGGAAGGCTCTGCCGCGGAGAATCTACCGCCAGGGGGCCACCCTGGCCGTCGCGCCCTTCCGCCGGGATCCGGCAGCACCCCTGGCCGGCCACAAGACCCTCAATTACCTGGAGAACATGAAAACGCGCTGGGAGGCGGAAGGCGAGGGCGTTCTCGATGCCCTGGTTCTCGGGCTGCGGGGTGAGGTGCTCGAGGGCACTCGCTGCAACGTCTTCATGGTCGAGAAGGGAAGGCTGCTCACGCCACCCCTCGGACAGGGTATCCTGCCCGGAGTGACCCGGAAGGTCGTCATCGATCTGGCCCGGGGGCAGGGCCTGCCCGTTGCCGAACGGCGATTGCGCCTCTCTCGCCTGCTGGCCGCCGAGGAGGTCTTCGTCACCAGCACCATGATGGAAATCGTTCCTGTCGTTCGTATCGCCGGGCGGCGTCTGCCCGGACCTGGCCCGACGGCCCGATCCCTGCTTGCCGCCTACCACGAGAAAGTGAGAGAGGAATGCGGCGTGAAGTGAGGATTCGGTGATGAATGATCTGGCGCCCTTCATGCGACGACGCATTCTCGAGCCCCTGATCCCCGGAGAGCGGACCCGCCGCTTCGGCCGGCTGCTGTTGCTCGCCGGCGTGGTGGGCGTGGTGGCGGGGCTCGGTGCGATTGCCTTCCACTGGATGCTCGAGATCGTCTCCTGGCAGTTGCTCGACCGTCTCGCCGGCTACCGTCCCACGGAGGCAGCGGGCGAGATGGAC
>JALTMS010000473.1 GCA_027001345.1 Acidobacteriota bacterium
GTCGGAGAGCAGCGCGGCACCAAGTTCCTGGTCCCGGCTGGCCAGGATACGAAACACCTGCGCCTGCTCCCGATCGGTCAGATTGGCGTAGATGGGCGCAAAATCCTGGGGCCGGGCCTTGGCCAGCAGGTTCAGCAGGTGCCCGGGAGCCGAGCGCCGGAGAAAACGGCGGACCGACTCCAGGACCAGGCTCTGACGGCGGTCAAGCTGCATGGTGGAGACTCCGGTCCGATGCTCCGGGAAAAGAAGCCCAGAAAAGGAAGCAGCATAATCTATCGCGGATTGCCCGGCGAGCCCCCTACCCCCCCGGATAAATGCCCAGTTCGCGCAGGATGGTCAGGCGATTGCGCCACCCCTCCCGGACCTTGACCCACAACTCGAGGAAGACCTTTTCGCCGAGGCGCTCTTCGAGTTCCCGCCGGGCGGCGGTGCCGACCTCCTTGAGCATCGTCCCCCGACGGCCGATGACGATCCCCTTCTGGGACTCGCGTTCGACGAGGATCGTCGCCCCGATACCGATCAGGCCGTCGGCCCGCTGTTCGATCTGATCGACCAGCACACCGATGGCGTGGGGCACCTCCTGGCGCAGCCGAGAGAGCAACTTTTCCCGGATCAGCTCGGCGATCAGCTCCCGCTCGCGCTGGTCGGTGACGTAGTCCGGCGGATAGAGGGCCGGCCCTTCGGGCAGGTGCTCGAGCACCCGCTCGAGCAGACGATCGCAATTCGTCGCTTCGATCGCCGAGATCGGAACCACCTCCCGGCAGCCCCACTCTTCCACCCCAGCCTGAATCATCGGCAGCAGCTTGCCCTTGTTGACCCGGTCGATCTTGTTCAACACCAGCAGCACTGGCGCCTTGCGCCGGGGAGGATCGACCTGCTCGAGCACGAAGCGATCGCCGGGGCCGATACCCTCGCTGGCATCGACCACCACCAGCAGCACGTCCGCCTCTCCCAGGGCCTCGCGGGCTCTCTCGAGCATCACCTGCCCCAGCTTGTGCTGAGCCTTGTGAAAGCCCGGACTGTCGATGAAGGCCACCTGACCCTCGGGCAGGGTGCGCACCCCGACGATCCGGTGGCGGGTGGTCTGAGGCACGCTGGAGACGATGGCCACCTTGGTGCCGACCAGTTGGTTGAGCAGGGTGCTCTTGCCCACGTTGGCCCGGCCGACCAGCGCAGCGAAGCCACTGCGATGGGGTCGATTGTTGGTCTCAGGCATCAGTGCCGTCCTCACCGTCGGCGGGTCGTGAGCCGCGCGACGGGGTGATGCGTACTGCCGCGATCCGGCGGCCGTCCATCTGCAGCACCTCGAGGGACAGACCTTCGACTTCCACACTCTCGCCGACCCGGGGGATGCGCCCGAGCCGGGAGAGAATCAGTCCGCCGAGAGTTTCGACCCCCTCCTCGGGTACGTCCACTCCCACCAGTTCCTTCAACTCGTCGATCGCCACCAGACCTTCGACGATGAACCCCCCCTGGCCGTCGGACTGGATCTCCGCCCCCGGGGGCTCGTACTCGTCACGAATCTCACCGACGATCTCCTCGAGCAGATCCTCGATGGTCACCAGGCCGGCCGTGCCGCCGTACTCGTCGACCACGATGGCGATCTGCTGGCGCTGGCGCTGAAACTCCCGCAGCAACTCGAGCACCCGCTTGGCTCCCGGCACCAGCTTGACCGGTCGCATCAGATCCCGGGCTCGGGACTCCCCCGCCGCCTCGACCGTAGCGGGTACCAGCCCCATCAGATCGCGAACGCTGACCACGCCGACGATGCGGTCGAGGCTACCCTCGAAGACCGGCAGGCGGGAGTGACGGGATTCGACGAAGGTACGCACCACTTCCTCCACCGGAGCGTCGGCACTGACCGCATCGATCTCGGTCCGGGGGGTCATCACCTCCCGCGCCACCGCATCACCCATGTCGGCAATCTCGCGCATCAACTCGGTCTGTTCGGCCTCGATCAAGCCCTCCTCTTCGGCATCGCGAATCACCTCTTCGATCTGCTCGTCCCGGGCATCTTCGTCTTCGCTCGCCCGGTTGCGACGATGGCGGGTCGCCAGGCTCTCGTGGGTCCGGGCCAGGGGCATCAGCAGCGGGCCGACGACCCGATCCAGCAACGCCAGGGCGGGCACTGCCAGGCGCAGCACGCCTTCCGGGGCCCGGGGCGCGATCAGGGCGACGCAGATCCGGGCCAGAAGGATCAGCAGCACACCGACGCCGATCGCCGGCCAGAAGCCGGGCTGCCGCCAGGGGCCGAAGACGGCGGCCGCGCCGGCGGCCACCAGGGCCATGTGACGGACGAACTCCATCGCACTCCAGGCCCGCGAATCGAAGTCCAGCGCCTCGGGCAGACCCGACTCGTCCTCCAGGCGCTCGGCCGCCAGGCGGGAGACCGCCAGCCGCGCGCCGGCCACCAGCGACAGCAGCAGATACACCGCCGCCGCACAGCAGAAGACGATCACCGGTCCCACCGGGGAGACCGACCAGGCCAGGGAGGTCATGCGGGCTCCCGCGCGGGAAGGGTTTCCCGCCGCAGACGCCGCTCGAGGCGCTCCATCGCCCCGTCATCGGTCTCATGGTCGTACCCGAGAACGTGGAGCAGACCGTGAAGCGCCAGCAGGGCCAGCTCTCGCTCGAGGCCGTGACGCCGACGCGCCGCCTGCCGGCGGGCCACATCAAGACAGATCGCCACGTCCCCCAGGTGCCGCCGGCCGCCGGGCTCGAGGGTCCGCCCGGCGGGAAAGGAGAGCACGTCGGTGGGCCTGTCGAGGCTCCGGAAACGGTGGTTGAGCCGACGCATCACCTCGCTGTCCACCACGCGCAGGGCCAGATCTCCGGCCCCCACCTCGAGCCTCCGGGAGGCTTCCCGCAAGGTGGCGCGCACCGCCTGTTTGGCACCGGGTTTCACCTCTCCGGTGGCGTCGGTGAGCAAGACCCTCATCGCTGCCTTTCCCGTTGCGAGTCGTCGGCCGCCGAAGTGCGCCCACTGTCCTCCTCACGCAGCTTGTCGGCCACCGACCGGGCCCGACTCTCGTAGGCTCGGACGATGCGCTGCACCAGCTCGTGGCGTACCACGTCATGACGATCGAAGTGAATCATCGCGATGCCGCTGAGCCCCTCGACCACGTCCCGAGCATGGCGCAGACCGGAGATCTTACCCGGAGCCAGGTCGGTCTGGGTGATGTCTCCCGTGACGATCGCCTTCGAGCCCTCACCGATACGCGTGAGAAACATCTTCATCTGCTCGGGGGTGGTGTTCTGGGCCTCGTCGAGGATGATGAAGCTGTGGTTCAGGGTCCGCCCACGCATGAAGGCCAGGGGCGCGACCTCCACCACGCCACTGTCGATCATCTTCTGCGCCTTGTCCGCCGGCCAGAGGTCGAAGAGGGCATCATAGAGCGGCCTGAGGTAGGGATCGATCTTCTGGCTCAAATCGCCGGGGAGAAATCCCAGTCGCTCGCCGGCC
>JALTMS010000474.1 GCA_027001345.1 Acidobacteriota bacterium
GCTGCGAGGGCCGTTTCATGGACCACTTATGCCCCGCAACGTTGCACTGTGCAACAGTGGGGCGGAGGAGGAGAACCGCCGCAGGGAGCCGAACGGGGCTACTGGGGCTCGCACCAGGGCCGGAAAACCCCTACGGGCCGGGGGTTGGGAGGGGGGCCAAAAAAAACGACCCCGCCGGGGGGTCGAAGTTGGTAGAGGAAAAGGAGCCAGTCGCCCTTTCCTTAGTGCAAACGTAATGCCAGCATTGGCCATCGGCCACGAAAAGGCCCGCCGGGGACGGAAACGCAAGCAATGGAATGGGTTCGGGCCGGGTCGAACTGTCCGCTTCAGGTGTCGGAGCCGTGTCAATCTGGCGTGCGTGCCAGCCTGGCCGGTCTGGAGTGACGCGAGGCGACACCCGGGGTGACCTTGATTGTCAGTTCTGGGAAAGATGCGGGCGGGGGTCGGAGGGGCGGCAGTATGGTGGACCGCAAGGGACTCGAACCCTCGACCTCCGCGTTGCGAACGCGGCGCTCTCCCAACTGAGCTAGCGGCCCACTGCCAGAGGGGGATGCACTGTCCGCGCCGCGGTGACGCCACTGGACAGCCAGATCCTCGTGGTGGGGCGTGTAGGATTTGAACCTACGACTTCCACCGTGTGAAGATGGCACTCTACCACTGAGTTAACGCCCCACGGGGACGGCGGGTTATAGCATGGCCCGCTGGCGCTGTCCAATCTCGTCGAGCGGCTGCCGGAGGAGGGAAGGCGGCTGCTGACAGGGCTCCGGGTTTTTGCTTTTGATGCGTGGTCAGTGCTCTGCGGGGCTCGCGCGGCCTCGCCCGCGTCGGAGAGCGGGCGGAAACAAGCCGTGTCCGGGAAGCTAAAGCCTTGAAAATGCTATATATTGGGTGTGCCTCTGCCCAGGCTACTAGATATTGTGCTTTTTGCGTTGACATCCCGCGCTCTCCTCGGCTAGGGTTCGCAGGCGTCATTGGGGCCCGCGATCGTCCGCACTTGTTCCACCGGGGCGATTCGGGCGGGGTCACGAATGCAGGGACCGGCGGGTGAGCCGGTCCCGGGAGAAACGGGGCGGTCGGGCCTGATCCGTGGGGCGGAGGGGCCTGTGGGAGGCAATGGGCACTTCGGCGCTGGCAGCGCGGGAGCTTCCCCGTCGGTCCCGGGATGAACACTTGAACTTTAGCTTTTCGGCCTGCCCGCGGCCGGGGCTATGTCTCGAATCGGCTGAGGCGCTCGCGGGGCGCGACCAGCCGGGAGATTCGGAGAGAGCATGTCGGTCCAGGAAAACCCCCAGCTTCCCGTTGGTTCACCCCGCCTGGGCAAGATTCCCGGTGGTGGCTCGGAGGTCTCGGCGTCTCGGCCTCGCAACCGGGGCGGATTCGTCGAAGGCCCGGGGCTGACCATCGAGCGCCTGTTCACCAAGGAAGGAGAAGATCCTTTCGAGCAGGTGCAGTGGGAGAGGCGGACGGCGGCGATCACCAACGAGAAGGGGGAGGTCTTCTTCGAGCAGACCGACGTGGAGGTACCGGCTTTCTGGTCCCAGACGGCGACGAACATCGTCGCGCAGAAGTATTTCCGCGGCACACCGGGTACCGACGAGCGCGAGAACTCCGTGCGGCAGTTGATCGGGCGAGTGGTGCAGTCCATCGTGCACTGGGGTGACGAGGGCGGCTATTTCGCCACCGATGTCGATCGCGATGCTTTCCGGGACGAGTTGACCTACCTGTTGCTGCACCAGCGGATGGCCTTCAACTCCCCGGTGTGGTTCAACTGTGGCGTCGAGGAAAAGCCCCAGGTCAGTGCCTGCTTCATCAACTCGGTGAAGGACTCGATGGCCTCGATTCTCGACCTGGCCAAGACCGAGGGCATGCTCTTCAAGTTCGGTTCGGGTACCGGCAGCAATCTCTCCGCCCTGAGGTCTTCCAAGGAACCGCTCTCCGGTGGTGGCACCGCTTCGGGGCCGGTTTCCTTCATGCGCGGCTACGACGCCTTCGCCGGTGTGATCAAGTCCGGTGGCAAGACTCGCCGGGCGGCGAAGATGGTGATCCTCAACGCGGACCACCCGGACATCGAAGAATTCGTCGAGTGCAAGGTGCGCGAAGAACGCAAGGCCCGGGTGCTGATCGAAGCCGGCTACGACTCGGCCTTCAATGTTCAGGGTGGGGCCTACGATTCGGTTTTCTTCCAGAATGCCAACCACTCGGTGCGAGTCACCGACGAGTTCATGCGGGCGGTTTCCGAGGATCGCTCGTGGGATCTCAAGGCCGTGATGGATGGTCAGCCGGTGAAGACCGTGCGGGCTCGGGAGCTGATGCGCAAGATCGCCGAGGCGGCCTGGGAGTGCGGCGATCCCGGCATTCAATTCGACACGACGATCAACTCCTGGCACACCTCCAAGGCCTCCGGAAGGATCAACGCGTCGAACCCCTGCTCGGAGTACATGTTCCTCGACGACACCGCCTGCAACCTGGCCTCGATCAACCTCAAGAAGTACCTCACCACCGAGGGTGAGTTCGATGCCGAAGGTTTCCGCCACTCGGTGTCGATGACGATCCTGGCCCAGGAGATCCTGGTCGACAATGCCAGTTACCCCACGCCCCAGATCACCGAAAACTCTTACAAATACCGGCCCCTGGGTCTGGGTTACGCCAATCTGGGTGCCACGCTGATGACCCTCGGTCTGCCCTACGATTCCGAGGGTGGGCGGGCCTACGCTGCGGCGATCACGGCGCTGATGTGCGGTGAGGCCTATCACACCTCGGCCCGCATCGCCCAGTCTCACGGCGGCCCCTTCGCGGGCTACGATCCGAATGCCGAGTCGATGCAGGAGGTGATCTCCAAGCACCGGCTGCATGCCGAGTCGCTGCCCGAGGATCTGGTGCCGGCGGGCCTGTTGCAGGCCGCGCGTACGGCCTGGCGCAAGGCTCAGCAGGTGGGGCGCCGCTCCGGCTTCCGCAACTCCCAGGTCACGGTGCTGGCTCCCACCGGCACCATCGCCTTCATGATGGATTGCGACACCACGGGGATCGAGCCGGACCTGGCGCTGATCAAGTACAAGAAGCTCGTCGGCGGCGGCACGATCAAGATCGTCAACAACACCGTTCCCGTCGCCCTCGGACGTCTGGGTTACAGCAACGAGCAGGTACAGGAAATCATCGACTACATCGACGCCAACGAGACCATCGAGGGCGCTCCGCACGTCAAGGAGGAGCATCTGCCGGTCTTCGACTGCTCGCTTCGTCCGGCTCGTGGAACCCGCTCGATCGAGTGGATGGGGCATCTGCGCATGATGGCAGCGGCTCAGCCCTTCCTCTCCGGGGCGATCAGCAAGACGGTCAACATGCCCGCCGACGTGACGGTGGAAGACGTGGAGCGGGCCTACATGGAGGCCTGGCGGCTGGGGCTCAAGGCGGTGGCGATCTACCGCGACGGCTGCAAGCAGACTCAGCCCCTGTCCGCGGCG